>CALRUV010000048.1:0-17948 GCA_943371455.1 Chitinophaga pinensis
GTTGGTGCTGTGATGTTCGGTTTTTCTTTATCAGAAACCTTTACATTAAATGTACAAGTTGATGTATTAGCAGAGGCATCTGTAGCCGTAACAGTTACCTGTGTGGTACCAATTGGGAATACAGAACCACTAGGTATTGAATAGCTAACTATTGTACCTGAGCAATTATCGGTTGCTGCAACATTATAAGTAACCACAGCAGAACATGCACCAGGATCTGTTGTCACATCTTTGTCAACACTTGGTGCGGTATTGAATAATTTAATACTTCTTGTTTCAATCCAGGTACCGCTACCATAGATGCCACTGTTTTTTGCATAGAATCTTACATATCTAGCAGAAGTAGTGGTGAAGTTTACTGAAGTAGGACTTGAAACATTAGTTCCACTTAGAACACCAGGACCTACTGCTGTTTCAGGGAACAATGGCAACCAACCTGCATCATTGTATAATGGCGCAATATTGGAAGTATTGTTATGATAGAATCCTTGTATACTGGTTGTTTTACCATCTGAGAACATTTGGTAAACCTGTGCCATATTGAACGAGGCAACCAAACCAAGATCTACCACCATTACACCAGTTCCTGTTCCACCTGCACTATTCCAGGTAATACCAGAGTTTGCGCTAGATTTTGTATTAATAGTTTGACTATTTGTATTTGGCGCTTCATCGCATAAAGTACCAAATGGTCTCCATGCTTCGTTACAAGTTGTTCCAATGCTACTTCCATTATATTGCGTAGCACCATTAATTCCTGCCCATCCTACAACAGATGCGGTACCACCTGTGGATGTTCCTCTCATCAAATTAACTGAAGGACCACTAATACCACCGGCACAAGCCAAAACAGGAGGCGTTACATCTTTTACATTTACAGTAAATGTGCAAGAACTTGAACCTACTGCATTGGTTGCAGTTGCTGTAACGGTAGTAGTTCCTACATTAAAGAAGCTATTTGGTGCTATAGAGTAGGTTATAGTTGATGCAGGAATACCAACTGTTTCTGTTGCAGCAAAGTTTACATTCGTACCACATAGGTTGAATGGCGCATTCACTACAATATTAGCAGGACAAAAAATTACCGGAGCCAATCCACTAACTGTAACTGTAAATGAACAGTTTACAGTATTACCAAATGGATCTGTAGCTGTATGTGTTACAGTTGTCGTTCCAATTGGGAACGTAGCACCACTTGCAAGTCCGACTGTTCTTGTAACAATTGCAGAACAATTATCAGTAGCAGTTGGTACAGTATAAGTTACAGTTGCACCTGATGCGCTTGTTGCATACACACTGATATTCTCAGGACAAGTGATAACAGGAGCTATGATATCTTTAACGGTAACAGTTGCAGGTGCAGTAGCCGTATTACCATGAATATCAGTAACAGTCAGCATAACTACTTGCGCCGAAGTTCCTGTAGTATAAGCAAATGTTCCGGCATGATACCTGCTTTGAGGACCGCCATCAATACTTAGCGGGAAATCAAAGTTGGTGCTTCCAGCCCTTGCGCTTCCAACAAATGCAATGGCACCGCCTCCGTCATTTGTGATGGTAGCAGGATATCCAGAAAAACCACTATTCCCGTTACGTTCTCCACTATGATAGCCCAATGCAACAACCGAATATTGGCCTGGTGCCAAAGTAACCGGTGTTATAGCACGCATCCTATGGTTACTTACCAAGGGGTCGCCAGCTCCTGCAATGGAAATATCCAAACCAGGAACAATTATTTGTGTATTCCTGTTAAAGATGGCCACCCTGATACTTCCACCAGAAAGGTAACCGGAAATACCATTTTGATTATCGTCAAACACCCCTAATTTATTAATAATTATACCGGAAGGGCTAAGTACGTTAAAGTCCATTCCGAGTGTACCTGTATAGTTTTGAATACCGCTACCTGTTGTGCCACTATAAGCCAAAGCAGCATTCGTAGGCAGGCTTAGATCATTACATGTAAAGATCGATTTATTTAAAGTTAAGGTTGCAATGCCACAATTATCGGTACTTCCGTTATTCACGTCTGCAGCTGTAATAGAAGCTTGACCATTTGCATCCAGATTAACTGTAATGTTTTGTGTTAATACTTGTGGCGCTTGCGCATCTACAACAGTTATGGTAAACGAACAACTGGTTGAGCCAACAGCATTGGTTGCTGTAGCAGTTACTGTATGTGTTCCAATATTAAAGAAAGTACCCGATGGAACAGAGTAAGTTATTACTGAAGCAGGTATACCGATCGTTTCGGTTGCAACAAAACTTACATTGGCTCCACACTGACCAGGTGTATTATTGACTATTTTATTTGCAGGACAAACAATTACCGGAGCCAATCCACTAACAGTTACAGTAAATGAACAATCAGCAGTTAAACCTGCCGCATCCGTAACTGTATAGGTAACGGTTGTTATGCCAATTGGGAAATTTGTGCCACTGGCCAAACCTGCAGTCATTACAGTTGTAGAACCTAAGCAATTATCTGTTCCTATTGGTGCAACATAAGTTACAATAGCACCTGCTGCACTCGTAGCAATAACACTGATATTTGCAGAACATGTAATCGTTGGAGGTTGATTATCTACCACTATTACATTGAATGAACAGCTAGAGGTATTACCACAAATATCTGTGGCAGTAACTGTAACTGGTGTTGTGCCAATTGCAAAGGACGAACCAGAAGATATGCTATAAGTAATATTTACTGCTCCGCTGCAATTGTCAGTAGCTGTTGCTACAAAACTTACATTGGCGCTGCATGAACCTGGAGCAACATTTACTGTAATAGTTGAAGGACAAACAATCACCGGTGCTGTATTATCATTCACCGTGATGATTTGCGTACAATTTGTAGCGTTACCAGAAATATCTGTTGCTTTATATGTTCTAGTAATTGTATAACGATTTGCGCATGTTTGGTTACTGATCACATCACTCACAAAACTTATTGTTGCAGAGCAGTTATCTGTTGCAATAACTGAAGACAGATTTACTGCAGGTAGATCAGCAGCACACTGAACCGTTACAGGCGCAGGGCAAGAAGTAATGATTGGTGCAATATTGTCAACAACCAAAACATAAGCTGTACAGGTTGCTGTATTACCATTAATATCTGTTACAGATAAAGTAACCGGAACACCTTTTGGTGCATCCCACTCAACATAAACCAATCCGCTCGCACCATTGCCACCAGCCCATCTATTAGTGCTCGTTGAGGCATCAAATCCTCCTCCTCCACCAGAGGCACCATATCCTTTACCGCCTTTACCACTAAATGCCTGTGCACCATTACCACCATTGATACCCGTTCCATTAATCAGGATACCTCCTGCACCACCACCACCGGCATGCGAAGAGGTACCACCTGCTCCACCTGCACCTGCAGTAATTGAATTGTTAACAAATAGTGATAGTGAAGGCAGATAATTACCCTGTCCAATTCCACCAGTATAAGAACAGCTACCTCCATTACTTCCTCCAGAACCACCTGCACCTCCTAGTGTGCCACTATTACATGAGCCACCACCACCAGATCCACCAGATCCTCCGGGGTTATTTACACCTGCAACAATTCCTCCGCCATTAGCAGTCAAGAATGATCCGAAACTTGAAGTAGTTCCAGGAGTTAATCCAACAATACTATTACTACCAGCTTGGGTTACTGCTCCCGAACCTCCTGTTCCAACTGATACAGGAATGGATTGTCCCGGTGTTACATTTATCGTAGCAGTTTGAACATAACCTGAACCTCCACCACCTTGGTGACCATTGGCTCCCCCGCCGCCGCCGCCAATTGCCAGAACCCGCACATTTGTTGCACCATTAGGTACTACAAAAGATCCTGTGCTGGTAAACAATGCAAAGTTGGTTACCGATGATACAACAACATTGCTACAATCAAAATTGGTTTTACTTACAGAAATAGAAGCTATACCACAATTATCTGTTGATCCATTATTGATTTGTGCTGCTGAAATAACAGCCTGACCATTTGCGTCCAATGGAACTGTAATATTCTGACAAACGACAGTTGGTAACTGATTGTCAACAACTCTTATGGTAAACGAACAACTGGTTGAGCCAACAGCATTGGTTGCTGTAGCAGTTATTGTGTGTGTTCCAATATTAAAGAAAGTACCCGATGGAACTGAGTAGGTTATTACAGAAGCCGGTATGCCGGTAGTTTCAGTTGCAACAAAACTTACATTAGCACCGCATTGACCAGGTGTATTATTGACTGTTTTATTTGCCGGACAAACAATAACAGGTGCCAATCCACTAACAATTACTGTAAATGAACAGCTCACTGTATTACCGGATGGATCTGTTGCTGTATGCGTAACGGTTGTTGTTCCAATAGGGAAAGTTACACCACTTGCAGGACCAGCTGTTCTGGTAACTATAGCAGAACAATTATCAGTTGCAGTTGGAGTTGCATAAGTTACAGTGGCACCTGAAGCACTTGTTGCAATTAGTGATTGATTGGCAGCACATGCAGTAAATACAGGCGAGATATTATCAATCACTGTAACAATTGCATTGCCTGTTGCACTATTTCCATTCACATCAGTTACTGTTAAAATAACCGCTGTGCCTGATGAAGCAATTGGCGCATTTGATACCACCCTTGAAACGCCGGATGTTACGGTTGAATTATTGGCTACAGTTAAGGAAGCACCATCTATAACAGATGCATTAGCTATAGCTTCATCAAATAGATAATAAGCTTGCAATCCAGTTTCTGTTCCGGAAAGTTTAGTGCCTTTGGCCGCAAGAATTTGTGCAGCACTTCTTTCTACATCCCAGATGCGCACATCATCCAGCCAACCTTGTAATCTAGAGCCGGCATCATTGCCTCTGGAGCCGATTCGAAGCGGCAAAGTTGAAGGAGAAGTTGGGGTAGTGATACCTGTTGCTGTTCCATCTAATACGCCATTAATATATACCTTAAGTGTTCCGGTTGTTCTGTTAAAAGTAGCCGCAACATGATACCATGTATTTGCAGCCAATGTACTTGCACCAGTTACATTTCCACCACCACATCCAGTTAAAGCAAATGCCATTAATTGATTGCTACCCGTAATACGTAACAGATAGCCATATTCACTTCCGTTGCAACTATATTTTTCAATCAAACTATGTTGTACACCGGCAACAGAAGTCTTCACCCATGTTTCAATGGTCCAGGTGTTTAATGGTGCAATAGAAGATTCATGTGCTACATCAAGACTTCCACCATTAAAGAACATGGCATTACCCGCATTCGGTACGGAAGAAACATTGCTACAATTGAATGTATTGGGAGATACCGATAAGGTAGCCACGCCACAATTGTCTGTGCTTCCATTATTAACCTGTGCAGCAGTGATGCTGGCTGTTCCAGAACTATTGAGTGTTACAGAAATATTTTGGGTTATCACTGTAGGCAGAACATTGTCTGTAACAATGATTGTTTGTGTACATGTTGAAACATTACCAATTGCATCAGTTGCAGTCCAAGTAATAGTTGTAGTTCCAATTGGATAATCTGCAGAAAGTGACAGAGCATCACTCCTTACACCTGTAACCGTTACAGCACCACAATTATCTACTGCAGTTGCATTAACGATGTTAATAGTAGCAGCACATTTATTGGATGCAGTTGGAACTGAAATATTTGCAGCACAAGTTAATGTTGGTGCAATATTGTCTGATACCGTAACTGTTTGTGTAGCCGTTGTTGTATTTAATGATGCATCAGTTGCAGTCCAGGTAATGGTAGTAACACCTTTAGGATAAGCTGCAGAAAGTGCTAAAGCATCACTTCTAACACCTGTAACCGTTGGTGTACCGCAATCATCGGTTGCTGATGGTGGTGTTACATTAACCAATGCAGAACATTGACCCGCATCTGTATTGGCTGTAATATTCTGTAAACCTCCTGTTATAAATACATAAATATTCTTATTGGAATAATTAGTAGCATTTAGCATGAATGTCCAGTCTGGATGTGCATTACCTGTATTGTTACCAATACCCAGATCTGAATTTGATCCACCTGACCATCTATTGTAAGCAAATAAGTTTTGTGCTGCACCATAATTATGAACCTGGAAAGATCCGTAACAATCCACACCATCTCTTGAATCGCCAAAATCATAAGTAGATCCTGATGCACCTGGTATAGCAATCGCATTTGTTGGTGAATAGCAATTGCTCCAGAATTCAATGTTTCCGGTAGCAATACTATTGCCATTGGTAACACCTGAACCTGCACTGGACAGTACATTCAGGTTATTTACCTTTTGTTGGAAGAAAGTATTTCCTAATGGGATACCAGTTAACGCCACATTATTGGTAAACTTATCCATGGAAACCCATACCCACTTATTATCCAGTTCCATATAATAAGCAACCCTTCCAAAAGTGGAAGAAGCTAATGCAGCTGCATTATTAACTGTGTATGGTATTGTTGAACCCGTATTCCAATCTGCTGAATTAGGAATTGGCAATTTGTACACCAATTGATATTGCGCAGCTTCCGGAACATTGGTTAAAATATTAGCAGGCACATTAAAGTTAACGGCATTGATCACCGGAGCTAGCACATCTTTCACCGTTACTGTGAACGTACAGCTAGATGAACCTACTGCATTGGTAGCCGTTGCTGTTACTGTATGTGTTCCAACAGCAAAGAAACTGCCCGAAGGAATTGAATAAGTGATGGTTGATGCAGGAACTCCTGTTGTTTCTGTAGCGGTATAAGTCACATTAGCGCCACATAATCCGGCTGTACTGTTTACAGTAATATTTGCCGGACAATTGACTGCCGGTGCCAATCCACTTACTGTTACCGTAAAAGTAGTTGTGGTCTGATTTTCTGCATCATCTATAGCTGTAACAGTTACTGTTGTGGTTCCAATTCCAAATGTAGATCCACTAGCAGGTGTAGCAGTCACGGTTGGATTAGGAGAACAATCATCAGAAGCTCCCGGTAAAATATAATTCACCACTGCGCCATTTGCACTGGTAGCAGTTACTTCTCCATTACCATTCACCGGTGTAACAATTGAATATGGCGTGGTAAAGTTTGGAGCTGTGATATCCTGTATGGAAACATTAATGGCATTGGATGCGGAAGAAACACATCCATTGCTTGTTATAACCACAGTATAGGATCCTGTTGAACTTGCATTATAACTTGAGCCGGTTGCACCGCTAATATTGCTACCATTATTCAGCCACTGGTAAGTATATCCTGAACCAGTATTAGCTTGCAGTGTTACTGTATTGCCAGGGCAAACAGTCGTTGATCCAGCAGCAGTGATGGTTGCTACAGGCGTAGTTTTTGGTGCTGCGGTGGCAGATGCAAAAGAGCTCACACACTGGGCGCTTGCACTTCTCACAACATAAGTTCCGGTAGTGGTAACGGTAATAGAAGTGCCAGTAGCTGTAATTGGACCGCCCGAAAGAGCCCATTGATAACTGGTATATCCTGAAGCTGTTAAGATTGAAGTTCCATCACAATTATCAACTACACTAACAGTTGGTGTTGGAGGTAATGGCGGCACTGTAAAGTTTGCAGTGGTTGAACAGCCATTTGCATCTGTATAAGTGATCACTACGCTTCCCCCGGCTGCAGCAACAGCAGTTACAAAACCTGTACTATTTACTGTAGCTATTGATGTGTTGGATGATGTCCATGGGTTAATTGCTGCAGGTGTACCAGAACCTGTAAGTTGTCTGCCTGTAGGTGCGCATGCAACGAGTGTGCCGGTAATAGTTGGTAATGGATTAACTGTTATCGTAAATAATCTGGATGTGCCACAGAAAACGCTGGTTCCCTGGTATTTAGAAATCACCAAAATATTGGCTGTTATCGGAGAACCCGATGCATTGATTGCATTAAATGAAGGAAGTGTAGTACCCGTTCCATTGGCCAAACCAATGGACGCTCCTCCAGACCACTGATAAGTAGTACCAGCTACAGCACTAACAAATGTTACTGCACTTGTTGGTGTACCAGCACAAACCGTTTGGTTGGCGATGGCATTAAAGTTAGGTATTGGATTTACAGTAATTGTAAATGTTATAGGCGTTCCTGAACATCCATTCGCTACTGGTGTAACGGTTATGGTTGCTGTTACAGGGGTATTGCCAGTATTCTGACCAAGGAAGGAAGCAATATCTCCTGTTCCATTGGCAGCAATGCCAATGGAAGGAGTATTGTTTGTCCAATTATACACGGTACCTGGTACAGAACCACTAAAACTAATCGTTGTTGTTGGGGTAGCGTTATGACAAACTTCCTGGTTTGGTATTGCGTTTACGGATGGTAATGCATTTACTGTAATTACTGTACCTGCAGAAGTAGCAGAACAACCCGATGCATTCGTAACTGTAACTGTATAGGATCCTGCAACAGATGTAGTAATGGCTTGCGTTATTGCACCATTGCTCCATAAATAACTGCTTCCTGCAGATGCTGTTAATGTTACTGAACCTCCAGCACAGAATGTGGTTGGTCCACCAGCTGTTATGGTAGCAACAGGTAAAGGATTAACAGTAACAGTTGGTGTTGTGGTCATTTGTAAACTACAACTTGTTGCACCACATGTAACAGCAGGATTAGCTGTAGTCCATGCAGTAGACAAATCATAATTTACTAAACTACCATTTGAAACATTTTTCGAATCAATAACTGTTCCTCCTGATCCGTCATTAAACTTGAATAAGGAAACCAATCCTGGTTCAGAACCTGAAAGACAAGAAAGCACATTCGCACTAATTTCTGCCTGTGTTCTTACTGTATTCCAAATACGAATCTCATCAATTTTTCCATCAAAATTATTACAGAAACATTCTCCTTGTGTTCCAAAATACAATGATCCAGAATTATTATTGATTACTGCTTCATTTGCTGTTGCATTAAGTACCCCATTTACATAAAACTTAGTCTGACCTCCACCTACAGTAACTGCTACATGTGTCCACTGCCCAACGGGAACAGCACCTGCGGTAGAATTTGGTCCTTGGTTTTGCGAAAATTGATTCCACCATTCGATAGTGCCATTTCCAGTAATTCCAAAACCCCAACCATAGTTACCTTTCAATATCACATTTCCGATGTTTGATGAACCATCGAAAAATACCATTGCTTCCAATGTAATGGCAGTCATGTTGTATGCACTATTATGAGGAACTGCCACGCGGTTATTGGTACCATTAAAATTCAATGCACCTTGTCCAGCGGTTTGTGCAAGTACATTATAAGAAGTAGTAGCAGAGATCGTTCCCGTATTGAAACTGATCGCAGAACCGGTACCAGCAATTGGTCCGGCAACAACACTATTGTTTGAATTATTTCTTAAAGTATAATTAACTCCCGACTGTGATGAACCCAGAGAAATGTTAGCAGATCCTGATCCACAAATAGTAGTCGGCGAAGCAGTCACTGACTGATTATTGATAGTTGTAACAGTAACCGTTACAGATGCACAATTGCTGTTAAAAATACCATTATTGTTTCTTGCATAGTAAGTTGTAGTAGTAGTAGGGCTTACTGTTATTGTGTTGCCATTTCCGATAAAAGAACCACCGCAAGAGCCGGTATACCAATAAACAGTTCCCTGTGCTCCATTTGCTGTAAGTTGGGTAGAACCTCCATTACAAATGGAACTAGCTAAGGCAGTTATAGAAGTTGGATCAGAAGGTCCTGTTAAGAAAGACACTTGATTTCCATAAACCGTATTTCCTAATGCATCCGTAGCATAGGAACGAACATAATAAGTTGTATTAGAAGCCAAGCCAGTTAATGAACTGGTAAATGCTCCAATCCCTGTTCCGTTTGAAGAAGTACTATTGGCAATTGTGGGATTAACACTAGTATTCCAGCATACACCTCTGGCAGTTATGGTAGAACCACCATCTCCAGTTACATTACCTCCACTTGTTGCAGAAGATGAAGTAATAGAAGAAATGGCTGAAGTTGTTACCCCAAGAGGTTTCGCAAAATTGGCTATTATATTTTTCGAGTTATTTAATGTTACAGCCAATGGATTACTTGTACTAATAACATCACCTGTCCATTTGACAAATATGGATCCGGAAGAAGGGGTAGCTGTCAAATTTACTATTGAATTGGTCGGGAAACTGGCACTATTAAAACCGCTTCCGGTGATGATACCAGTAGGTGAACTGGAAATACTGCCAGTTGCACCTCCGGTACCAGCTGTTGTTACTGCTAGCGTACTTGGTGCAACTCCGCCACTGATTGTGGCTTTAAAATCAAGTGTATTTCCATAAGTATAACTTCCACATAATGTGGGGGTTACACTATAAACCATGATTACACGAATGTATACTTGTCCATTATATGCAGAACTTGGAACGGTAATATTTCCAGAATAGGTACGTGTTCCTAAAAATGTGGCGTTTTGGTCAAAAACCAATTCACCGGCGTCTTGGAGATTAAGGTTACCATTAAAGTCGAACCAAATTTTCACAAATTCTTGGTAATTACCATTTGTTTGTACGGTTACACTTACTGGATATGTATTCCCTGCAACCAAACTTGTGATACTTGTACCAGAATAATCATAATAACCAGGTCCTGCGTAGCCAGTGTTGCCTGGTCTAGTTACTCCATTAATGGTTACTGAAGAAACATATTCATATCCAAAAGTGGTAGGTGATGAAGCACACAATGGAGATTGAGCAGATAGATTGGTATATCCAAAAGCAAAAAATAAAGTAACCAGTAGTACTAATTTTTTGATTGAAAATATTGCTTGGGTTAGCCCTGGAAAACTGAGTTTATAAGGGTTGAAACTTACACCATTTTTGGTAGGTAGCATTTTTCTCATATTAATATCTTTGACTGGTTATAGTATTAGAAATTGCCCATTCTGTTCCTGTTTTTTGAAGTGTAAGTTTTACTTCTAAAGCAGCAGGAGATGAGGTATAATGATGATTATAATCAAAAACAACAGTTGCACTGTCTCCTTCAATCAAAAATGATTTTACGATAAAAAAAGCTTCTCTTTTATTTGTATAAATATCCCCTCTTGATTCAAAAACTATATTCTGCTGAAATTTAGACACTGCTATATCTGAAGGAAAAGCAACCGGAAATTGCATTACATAAACCGGGGGATAAGAACCGTCTTCATTTTTCGGATAAAAAGATTGTAATTCAGGCATGTCTAAGCACAATTGAAAAACCAAGGAGGAATCACTAGTTTGATTAGTTAATCCAGGTTTAATCACATCTCCGATACTTACAGATTTCGCATTTGTAAAATGAAAAGAGAAAGAAATGATAAGAATAAATGCCAAAGGCAATTTTTGAAAAGTTGTTTTCATAATTCAGGTTGTGATTTATTAAATGTTTGCTTATTCTTAATATTTACATTAATAGATAATTTGGAACCAGGGGGAGGTTCTCAGATTGGATTGAAGTGTATGATGTTCTGCCTAAAAATGTACCAGTAATGTTTAGAAAACTAAATGATTCAATATAAACAACAGGATTTTGTGAAGGTTTTGCTATCAATAGCGGATTTGAAATATAACTACAGGATAATAATGAAAGACTTGAATTAGGTAAGCGCAAGTGTGCTTTAGAAGAGTTGGGAAATAAACCGAAGGCAATAAACATAATGGCAGATGCCATCATTTTGGGTAAAAATGATCTCATAAAGCAGTTAGTTTTGGTTGGTATGCATATAGAAAACTACAAACAACATACATGCTTGAAGTCGGAAATTTCTTAGTATATATGAATTAAAAAACTTGAAAAGTGATTAATTGAGGCCGGTTAAATCGGAAAAACCTCATTAATTTGCTCTTTTCGGTTGATTATCAAGTGATATTGGATTGGAAAAGTTTTGGAAAAGTAAGGAGTATATTTCATACTCCTTAACAAATGAACAAATATTTTAAAAATTTAATTCGATTTAAAGCAATTTTTAATCAACTAGTTATCAAATAATTAGGCTGTTTATGGCTATTAGAAGTCTTTTCTTGTTTTTTTACAATTTCAAAGCTTTCTGAAAATTTTTCAACTCTAGTAATTCCTCGGGACGAAGGGTTTCCTGGTTATCAGCCCTGGCCTTTAAAAACAATACGCGCTTATGTTCCGGATATTTGGCTAAAATAGCCAGCATCAGTTTTTCGGCTTCTTCATTTTTGCGATAAATAGGTGCTGGAACGATGGGTTCTTCATTCTTATAACGGGTAGGCATTTTTAAAATGATGGCTTCCAGGGTTCCCAGCCAGCTTTGGGGCATTTCGGGCACTTTGGAAGCTTTTTGCAGCAACCCTTGTAATTGCTTCTTACTCAAACTCCCCCTTTCCTCATACTGGTGCATCAAACTCATCACAAAAAGGGCATCCGGATTATGCGCATAACAGGCATCCAGCACTTTGGCAATGATATCTATCCCTTTCTTTTGCTGATACATGGGGTAAGGGGCTTTGGAATTTATGCAATACTAAGAAATACCCTGCTCTTTCTTTTAGTTAACATCTACAAAAGAAAGCACAGAATACTATAATTTTAATCCTGAATAAAAAACACAACCCTTATGTATGGTATTGTAAATAAAGCCATTGAAGATCTGGTAAAAGAGAATTTTGGAGAAGACAAATGGGAAATGATTAAAGAAAAAAGTGGCGTTGACATTGATTTCTTTCTTAGCAATGAACCTTATGATGATGATATTACTTTTAAACTCGCTATCGCTGCCGCTGAAGTAATGAATATCACCGTAGAAGATGTTTTGCACGCATTTGGTGAATGGTGGGTACTTAGAACCAGTAAGGAAAAATATGGTGCACTGATGGCATCTGGGGGTAATAACCTGAGAGAATTTCTGGTTAACCTACCCGTTTTTCATACCAGAGTTATGCTCATTTACCCCAAACTTACCCCTCCGGAATTCAGGGTGAGTGATCTAGAAGAAAGAAGTATCCATATTCATTATTTTTCTAAAAGACAGGGATTAAGAGAATTTGTAAGGGGCATTTTACAGGGATTGGGTAAAATGTATGAAACGCTCACCACTATTGAATTGATCCAGGCAAGAGAAGATGGCAGCGACCACGAAATATTTAAAGTTAGCTGGTAAAAAAATAATGCATCAACAAGACCTGCTTTTTAACGAGGAACAGTTTAACCGCCTCTTTCCTTTCTATATTTTGATAGGAGAAAACCTTTGCATCCTATCTACCGGAAAAAGTTTTCAAAAAGTATATTCGGTTAAAGTAGGTGATGCCTATTCAGTTTTTTTTAAAGTTAGGCGGCCTAATATCGGCATCGAACAATTTTCGGATTTACACAAGTTTGCCAATCAAATGGTGGTAATAGACCCTTTGATAGATAAAACTGCTCCCCCCCTAAGGGGACAATTCGAGTATGTACCTAACGCCAATCGTTTCTTATTTGTAGGTACCCCTTGGTTTGAATCGATGGAACAAATTAAATCAGCCAACTTAAACTTAGATGATTTTGCAATCCATGACCCTATGATCGACCTGCTGCATGTGCAAAAGACACATGAATTGGCAAATCAAGAATTGAAAGAATTGGTTCAAACAACCAATCGACAAAAAAAAGAGTTGCAGTTAATGTCGCAGGTGGCTAGTTTAAACGAAAACGGCGTAGTATTTACCAATAAAGAAGGCAAGATTATCTGGACCAATGAAGGATTTTTGCAATTAACCGGTTATTTGTCTGAAGAGGTGATAGACAAATCACCGATGACAATAGGTATCAGTGCCCTGAACGAACAAAAAGTAATTGATGAAATGCTCCAAAAAGTAGAGAAAGGACAATCTTTTCAGGTTGAACTCAAACATATGCGTAAAAACGGTAGTTGGTTCTGGGCTAAAATAAAGGGGCAATCCGTTTTGGACAAAAAAGGCAATATTTTACAGCATTTTGCCACCATTGAAGATATCACCCTCGAAAAAGAAAGACTGGCTAAGGAACAGGAGCTGGAAGGTCGTCTTAGGTTTGCACTTGAAAAAATTGGCGATAATGTTTGGGAACATGATTTTGAAACAGGAAAAACCATCTTTTCCAAATCCAACCTGGATTTTATAGGTTACTCCATAGATGAATTTACCAATAATGCAAGTTTATGGTGGAATGCCACTCACCCCGATGATAAATTCAACCTAGAAGAAAATGATAGGAAATACAAATCAGGGTTGATTGACCATCATATGCTGGAATACAGGCTCCTAGACCGCGAAGGAAATCTGCATTGGGTTTTAGACCGGGGGGTATTGATTGAAAAAACACCCGAAGGAAAACCATTAAAAATTATTGGCACCCATACAGATATTACTGAAAGAAAAAACTCAGAAAAAGAACTCATCAAAGCCCGTGAACTGGCAGAATCCTCTTCCAGAACCAAACAACTTTTTCTGGCCAATATGAGTCACGAAATTAGAACACCCATGAATGCCATTATGGGCATGGGCCATCAGTTACAAAAAACAACCCTTACAGAGAAACAGCATTTCTACCTGGATGTAATGACAGAATCTGCGGAAAATCTATTAGTTATCATCAACGATATTCTGGATATATCAAAAATAGAAGCTGGCAAACTTACCATAGAATCTATCGGATTTGAAATGAACCAGGTGGTGAAACATGCCGCAAGGGTAATGCAACACAAAGCAGAAGAAAAAGGATTGGAATTGTTTGTTACCGTAGACAGTTCAGTATCTGAAGTGCTTTTAGGAGACCCTTACCGACTAAATCAAATCTTACTTAACTTATTAAGTAATGCAATTAAGTTTACCCATAAAGGTAAAGTAATGGTTAGCTGCAAAGTTCTCAAGAACCTGCAAAAAGAACAATTACTGGAAATCAATATCACAGATGAGGGAATAGGGATGGAAAAAGATTTTCTTGAAAAGCTATTTCAAAGTTTTTCCCAGGAAGATCTTTCTGTAACACGTAAATATGGAGGAACCGGACTGGGTATGGCCATCAGTAAACAATTGGTAGAACTCATGCATGGCCAAATTGTGGCAAAAAGTGAAAAAAATAAAGGAACAAGCATTCTCTTGAATATTCCATTTTCAATAGGAGCCCAACATGATCTGCCCACATCTGAAATAGTAACGGAAGATTATTCTATACTTGAAAACAAAAAGATACTATTGGTAGAAGATAACGATATGAACCGATTGGTTGCCACTACAGTATTAACGCATTATCATTGTAACATCACAGAATGTGTAAACGGACAAGAAGCAGTTGATCTAATTTCAAAAGAACCTTTTGACCTGATTTTGATGGATATACAAATGCCTGTAATGGATGGTATAGAAGCTACCATAATTATACGACAGGAATTTCAGAAAAAAATACCGATTATTGCATTGTCGGCCAATGCTATCAAAGGAGAGAACCAAAAATGCATGGATGCGGGGATGAGTGATTTTATTACTAAACCCTATTCTGAAGAAATATTGGTTTCCACTATGGCAAAATGGTTAGGCGCTAAAGTTACCAAACGTATTATTGTGGAAGAAAAAAATCCTATATCTAAGAACAAATTATATGATATAACCCAGTTGTTACTTCTTTCGGGTGATGACATGAATTTTATTCATGCCATGCTCAACATGTTTTCTGCACAAATTCCGGGGATGCTAAAAGAGATGGAAATTGCCTATGCAGAAAAAAGATTAGCAGACCTTAAAGACCTTGCCCATAAAATGAAACCCACTATCGATAACTTAAATATGGGTTCACTTAAACAAACTATTCGCGATCTGGAAGCAATGTGTAAAACTGGAAATGATCATCCCGAAATACCAGTACTGATAAACGAAGTTAAAACAACATTGGAAAAACTTATTTTACAGATAAAAACAGATTACCCGGAAAAATAGCTTTTGTCAAAAATTTAATCTCCCTTAAAATTCAGGATATTTAACTAAAAGGCATATGGAAATCCATATGCCTTTTACCTTGTATCTGACCTTGTATTACCAGATCGTTTTAACTGCAACAAAATTACCGCTCGCATCAAATGCAACAGCATAATGTGTATTATTGGCATCAATGATCACAATATATCCTTTTAAAACACCATTCACGGTTACACTATCCGCTTTGTCAAATGCATAATTGGGATAAGTAGTACTCAGGTAATTCTGCACATTGGTTGGTAAGGCAGCTTGTGCTACTGATGCAAGTACTCCATTTGATTTTGGCAGATCTACTCTTTTCACAAACACACCGGCTTTATTAAATAGTGTTGCAAAAACACCATTATTCTTTGACACAACCAGGTAACCACTATCGCAGGTTTTAAATGCTTTGGTTAAGGTATCGCCCGCATAGTTGGCAGCAAAGTACGCTCTGATAGCAGAAGGAAGCGCACTCAACGCTACTGTATCTTTCTTCTCACCGTTACGCTTTTCAAAACGGCCACCACGATGCCAGCCTTTGTTATCCATATCTCCTTTTTCACGCTGCTCCAATACTTTCACAAAAGTTCCATCTGCTTTAAACTGCAAGGCAACTGGTTTGCCATTAAAATTGATAATAACAACATAACCTTTTACAGTACCCGTTGTATCCTTCACAGAAAATGCTTTTATAAAAGTATTACCACTATAATTGGCGGCTACATATGCCTGTACAGTAGTGGGCAAAGCAGCTGCAGCTAGTGAATCTCTGCGCTCACCTTTTTCACATTTATGCATAACCACTACTGAATCCGTAGCCGAACCAGTTGCAGCAGCACCCGCTGCAGTTGCAGCTACTGTTATAGTAGATGATGTTGCAGCATTTGCTACAGAATTGTTGGTATCATTATTTCCATTTCCAGAAATTTCTTTTTTACAAGACGTTGCCCCGGCAATAAATAAGATAGCTGCCATAAAATAGGCAATGGATAGTTTGATTTGTTTTTTCATGTTGATATACTTATATTTTATTAAAATTTTATTTACAATTACTACAACTCCTTAACTATTAATTTTTAACTCCTAACCCTTAAATCTCCCATTACCCTTCTAATTTCATCTGGCAAAACACCAGGTATCTTTTTACTGATCCTGCAGTTCGCCCTACCCCATTAACTAATTTTAGTATAACAGGATACCGAATAATAGTTAGGCTATGATTGGCGGGGGATATTCTTGTTCTGTTATCACTGTAAACAACCGTTTTCTGTAACAGTTTTAAACTTGCTAAAGGCTTTTGTATCGCACTATTCTCTTCCACAACCGAAATATTCTCCAACATGATCGCCTGCCATACCGCTTTCATTTCGGGCATTATCCGGTTATGAGAAAGAACAAGTAAAAGATGAATAAAACTAATTATAGAATACATGAAGCCTTATTTACAGGTTGGTTTATTGCAATGGTTACAAATCCTTATGTAAGTTTTCAAAATGATGCACTGGCTGGTCTGTTAAAAAGAGCTTGCTGCTTTAACAATTACCGAATACCAGATTTTTGGGGGAAGGGCCTGCAACACTTGTAGGGCAGGGCATCCGCATACATAAGTTTTCATTACAAAGGTTTTAAGAATGATTTAATCCGTTTGTGTAGAAATATGTATGGGCTGTTGTTTAGGTTGATCAAATGCTTTTACAAATGGTTAGATGCAAAAACAAGGCGGGATGTTATCAAGGAAATGTTAAAGAAATGGTTGGCATGTGAACTGAGGAATGATTGACGAATGTTGAACAAGGAATTTTGATTGTTGATTGGAATAATGAATAGCGAAAGTTTTAGCCGATGTTGGTGTTTTCACCAACATCAAATGAACCTGTTAATTGTTGGTGGTGAAAACACCAACAAGGGCGGGGAATGATTGACGAATGTTGAACAAGGAATTTTGATTGTTGATTGGAATAATGAATAGCGAAAGTTTTAGCCGATGTTGGTGTTTTCACCAACATCAAATGAACCTGTTAATTGTT
>CALRUV010000049.1:0-17918 GCA_943371455.1 Chitinophaga pinensis
TTTATACGAATTTGCCAATGAGATAGAAGGCTGGTAGAAACCACAGCATCCACCAGGTCCGCCATTATAAGGGAAGTTCAACACATCACCCCAACCACCATTACTACCACCAGAGTTGTCGTTAACAGACTGCTGAGTAGAGAAAATAGCTTCAGATGAATTTTTGGTTTCTGCATTGAAATTTTCGAAGAAATTAGGCCTTAAAGCATATTTCTTACCACCGGTAGTAACACCATTGGCAATAACATCTTTCAGAATTGGTAATGCACCGGCAAAATCTCTTTTAAACATCAGTGCTTTAGCTTTTAAAGCTTTAGCAGCCCAAGAATTGGCTCTACCAACTGAGCTTTGCGTAGCAGGAAGGTTAGCGATAGCATAATCCAGATCCGCAAGGATATTAGGCCAGATATCAGCAGTATTGGCAACATTGAAATTACCTGCACCATAAGTGATGGTTTCATCAACAAATGGCACATTGTTCCACATTTTCTTAGCTTCCATATGGTAATGAGCTCGTAGAAAGCGTGTTTCTGCTGAAATACGATTCTTATCAGCAGCACTGATATCAGTTGCAGCAGCCATCAAACGTAAAACGTCATTGGAACGTTGTACTGCATCATAAACAGCACGCCATTTATTGTTAAAGTAACCATTAGAGGCAGTTGCCGTATAGGTTTCAATGGGTACGATATCTGCCTGGTCGCCCGGATCAGATCCTTTGTAAGCATCATCGGATGCTACGCCACCATATACCCAGTTGGAACCGGCACTTTCCCAGCCACCACCGGCACCACCAAAACCATCGAGCATGGAATAAGCACCGATCAAAACACCTTCCACACCGGCTTTGTTAGCCAGTGTATTCTGGTCTAAGGAACCGATAGGTGCTTTATCGAGAAAGTTTTTAGAACAGGCGAAAAAGAACACCATTGAGGTGGTAGCGCCTATTAAGAGTATTTTAAATTTTGATTGTTTCATATTACTATTTTTAAATACTGTTGTTTTGATAATCAATTAGAAAGTTACGTTTACGCCGATATTGTAATTTCTTTGGTTGTTTGGATAGTTACCATAGTCAATACCAAATGCTGCATTAGAACCAGATAATTCAGGATCTAACCCTGTGTATTTTGTTATGGTAAATAAGTTGGCAGCCTGAACATATAACCTTAGTTTTTGAATACCAAATTTCTTCAACTGATTAGCTGGCATAGTGTATCCAAGAATCATTGACTTACATCTCAGGTAAGAACCATTTTCCATATAATAAGAATTAGGAACCTGGTTAGTACTGAAGCTTGCATCATTTTCAGCTATAGGAACTTTGGTATTTGTTCTGGTAGGCAACCATGAATTATTTAAGGCATCCAAGCTTTTTGCACCCTGGAATGAAGGATAGAAATCAGTCCAGTAGCGAACATAATTGATTACATCATTTCCAAATGAGCCATAAAGGAAGGTAGAAAAATCCCAGTCTTTGTAGCTTGCACCCAGGTTAATACCTAAAGTGTAATCTGGGTTCGGGTTACCGAAGAATACGCGGTCAGCATCAGAAATTCTATTATCTCCGTTGGCATCCTTGTATTTGAAACGACCAGCTTTTGCACCATCCTGAACCGGTGATTTGGTTACATCAGCTGCATCCTGGAATAACCCAACTACTTCATATCCAAAGAATGAGCCAATTGGATTACCTACTCTATTTCTTACGAAGTTTCCGATACGAGATCCACCAGCTTCAAAATAGTCGCCAGGGATACTGGTAATATTACTCTTATAAGTGGTAAAGATTAAACCAACATCAAATTTTATATCTTTTGAAGCCGTTCCATGGTAAGTAACAGAGGCATCCCATCCTTTATTCTGGATATCTCCAATATTTACGTTTGGCAAAGCAGCACCACCTACTGTTGCAGGCGCCTGATCTGAGAACAATAAACCATTGATTTTTTTCTCGTAATATTCAACAGTCAGATCCACTTTGTTTTTGAATAATTGTGCATCAAATCCAAAGTTGGTAAGGATATCTTCTTCCCATCCTGTTTTAGGGTTACCAATTCTAGTAGAATAGAAACCCTGAACAGAACTGGTACTGGTTCCATTGATATCATAAAATGAGCTACCAGCAGAACTTCCGAACTGACTAAATGCATTAGAAGGATCTACGTTAGCCTGGTTACCCAATTTACCCCAGCTTCCACGGAGTTTCAAATCATCGATCCATTTAACATCTTTCATGAAATTTTCACGTGAAATTCTCCAGCCTAATGCAAAGGAAGGGAACACACCATAACGCTTATCTGGTCCAAATCTGGAAGAACCATCACGACGAACTGTGGCACTTAAAAGGTACTTGTCATTAAAAGCATAATCTAACTTTCCGAAAATAGAGAAGATAGAGTTTGCATAAGCATAGCTATAATTTGTAAATCCTGATGAACCACCATTTAATGTTCTGTAAGTAGGATTATCAGTAAAGAAACCAAGTGATCCACCACCAACGCCACGTCCATAAGACTCAACAGCCTCAGAACCCGCTAATACAGTAACTGCATGCTTTTCAGCGAATACATTGCTGTATTTTATAGTGTTTGTCCAAGTCCATTGTCTGTTGTATCCTGCATTCTCACTAAATGAGTTAGAACCATTGTTCTCTGCATTTTCATAGGTACGGTAACCGTAGTTATAGTAGTAGAAATTGCTCATGGTACCGCCAAAAGTTGTTCTGGCAGTGAAATGCTTCAAGAAGTCAACTTCTGCAAATACGTTACCCTGTATATCCCATGAGTTACCTTTGTTTTCAAAGGTTCTGGCCTGGTTTGCAACTGGATTTTGGGCATTTCCCAAACCTTTTGCAGCAGTACCGGCAAATCCACCATTGATATCATAAACAGGAATAATAGGCTGTTCACGATATGCCATAGAAATAGCATTTCCTTCACTTTGGTTACCTATTTGTGGGTTATCTCTGTTAAACAAGTATAGATTCTGACCTACACGGATATTATTATTAATATTAAACGTTGTATTTGCACGAACAGAATATCTTTTCAGGTAAGTTCCCATCAGGGTTCCTTGCTGATTAAAATAGTTCATAGAAAATAAGTAAGTGTTCTTATCATTACCTCCACTGGCTGTAACAGTATGACTTTGAATACCTGCTGGTTTGAAAATCTCACTGAACCAATTGGTTCCTACTTTATTGGCTGCAACTATTTGATAAATACCTTTACTAAAGTCGGAAACATTGTATTTAGCCAAATCTGCAGGAGATATAGAACCAGTAATACCTGCATTACTACCATTCAATATATAATCAGGAATAACTGGTGTAGCACCACTTCCATACTGAGGATGGTTTTGTGCCTGACCAGAGTTCTTGAAAGCTAACCAGGTAAGATCCGCCATTCCCTGAGTATTTAACAGGTTAAAAGGATTGCCAGATGCTGGACGCTGTGTACCTATATATGCATCATAAGTAACACTTGCACGACCTGACTTACCTTTTTTAGTTGTAACAACAATTACACCATTGGCACCACGTACACCATAGATAGAGGCAGCACCTGCATCTTTCAATACCTGGATTGATTCAATTTCAGAAACGTTTAGGTTGCTCAGACTTCCCTGCACACCATCAACGATAACTAATGGATCAACATTACCAAAAGATGTGATACCACGGATACGAATATTACTACCAGAACCGGGTTGACCGGATGTAATCACATTCAAACCGGATGCACGACCTTGCAGCATTTGCTCGGGACTACCAGCAGGCACGGCTTTCAGGTCTTTCACATTTACAACGGAAACAGATCCGGTGATGTCTTTTTTACGTTGCGTTGAATAACCCGTAACCAGTACTTCATTCAACTGGCTGGTTGTTTCGGTAAGTGAAAAAGCAAAATCACTTTTACCGCCAACAGCTTGCTCCTGGTTTTCAAAACCAACTACGGATACTACCAGTATGTCCTTTCCACCAGCGTTGATAGAGAAAGCCCCATCATTGTTGGTTAGAGATACGGTAGTAGATCCTTTTACCATAACAGTAGCACCAACAATTGGCTGTCCATTAGCTTTGTTGGTTACCTTACCGGTTAAGGCTTTTTGAGCGAAAACATTTAAACTGAAAAAAACGAGAAAGAGTGCGATCAACGCACTTCTGGCATGCAAACTGAATTTCTTTGGCATAGCAATTTGGGTTGTAATTAAAGGATATAGCAATTCGAACTAAATTTATAACGATTTAATAACTTGGCAATATGTTTTTTTAACAAATCATTGTATGATTTTACCCAATTTAGTATGTAAAAAATACACATTAAAGACTTAAATGATTTAGTAGAGTCATCTGAAAAGCTTTACTGTATTGACTTTGCAGCATTTATGACTAATTTTGTAGATTGCAGGAGAAAAGTTAAAAAAAATAGGAAATAATGAAATTTTTACACACATATATTTTAATGGTCATATGCATTTTGACCATTTTCTGCAATGAACCCATTGGTCAAAAGAAAATCAATGATAGTGTAACAGAACCTACCACTACTATTTTATGGATTGATTCAGTCATTAATTTAGGCAAAGTGAAAATGGGAGATACGGTTGATTTTGCCTTTAGGTTTAAGAATAGTGGCAATTATGCATTGATTATTAACAATGTAGAAAGCAGTTGTAGCTGTACTACTATAGAAATGCCCAACAAAATAATTGCCCAAAATGATTCTGGTAATATAAAAGCCGTTTTTGAGACACAAAAATCCATTACAGGCTTTGTGCAAAAAAGTTTGGTCATTACCAGCAATGCCATCCCGCATAAAAAAAGACTTATTTACTTCATGGAAATTACGGGCCATAAGAAATTACAGGTTCCACATTAGCAGTAAAAGTGTTGACGCATCTTTAAACAAGGCTGGTTGACAATTTTGCGATCAATAGGATACCTAAAAAAAGTGGATAAAAATCCGTAATCAATTGCAGCTTATATAGATAGCTTTCTGTCAA
The DNA here is from genome assembly GCA_943371455.1 of Chitinophaga pinensis. Classification (GTDB taxonomy): domain Bacteria; phylum Bacteroidota; class Bacteroidia; order Chitinophagales; family Chitinophagaceae; genus Sediminibacterium; species Sediminibacterium pinensis_J. Next base: position 5,008 of record CALRUV010000049.1, read on the forward strand.
TTAAAAGAAGACGCTCAGTTTCTTAACCAGAAATTGTTAAAAATCTATGCAGAACAAAATCCTCAGAGAAATAACACCCTTAACCCAGGCCGACTGTTTTACGGTTTTTTCCCGAACCAAAACTGAATTTGATTATCCGATTCATTACCATGAGGAGTTTGAGCTTAATTTTATCAAAAACGGCAAAGGCGTTAAAAGAATTGTAGGCGACCACGTAGGCGAAATAGGCGATTATGAACTGGTACTAATTGGTCCAAACCTGCAACACGCCTGGTTTACCCATAAGTGCAAGAATAAAATTATTGAGGAAGTTACTATCCAATTTCACAAGGACCTATTTGATGAAAAATTTCTTCGACGTAACCAACTCTCTTTTATCAGAAATATGCTGGACAATTCCTTAAGAGGCCTTTTGTTTAGTCATGAAACTGCCTCTCTCCTTTCTTCTAAAATTTTAAGACTAAGTAAAAAAGACGGATTCGAATCTGTTTTTGAACTCATGTCTATTCTTCATGAATTATCTGTTTCCAGGTATACGCGCACCTTATCTAATTCCAGTTTCAACAACACAAATCAAATTTGTTATAATAGCAGACGAATTGATAAAGTAATGGAGCACTTGAATGAAAACTTTCAAAAACCCATCACATTGGCAGAAGTAGCCAGTTTAACCAATATGGCAGAATCAGCTTTTAGCCGATTTTTTAAAACAAGAACCGGGATGACATTTATTGATAGTCTCACAGAAATAAGGCTGGGACATGCATCCAGGATGCTGATTGATACAACCCAAACCGTATCTGAAATAGCTTACGACTGTGGTTTTAACAATATTTCAAATTTTAACCGAATCTTCAAAAAGAAAAAAAGCTGCACACCCAAGGAGTTCAAAAAAAGCTATTCAACGGAGGAAAGGATTTTCTTTTAGGATCTTTATAGCTTACATTTTCCTGGTTACGCCAGCGAAGTCTTTTGTAACCCTTGCCTTCATCACACCCACTGTATCCTTGCCATTTTGTTTCATAGCTACATTGAATTCGCATTCATAAAATTCAACATCTTCAAAATAGAGTACTTCCTTAACATCAAATTTAACGGCAGACGTATCTCTATTGGCAGAATTAAACAGGAATTCAGTCATAGCTTTTTTCAGATGCTGTTCAACTTCAGCCGGCTTTGGCTTTTTCTGGCAGCCCAGCAGGAACAATAGGATGAATATAACGATCCAGTTTCTCATGACTTATGGTATTCTTGACTACTGCTAAAATAGTTAAAGTGTTTCATTTATTGGCCTTCCATAGGATTAAAATACAAATCCTTGGATTTATACGTTAAATATCCGTCTTTGGTATTGTATTTGCGCTAAGGATGCGAATACCTATTTTTGCAGCTCAAATAAAACCAATCCTGAAGCGCTTTCTAACAATACTACGCAGAACCATACTCTTAATCATTGCCATTCTATTTCTGGCTTATGTGGCCATTCAAACAGACTATGTTCAAAACTGGCTTACAGGTATAGCCACAGTTAAGCTTTCAAAGGCATTGGACACAGAAGTAAGGATAAAAAAAGTAAGTATCTCTTTTTTTAACAGGGTTAATATGGAAGGCACCCTGGTAAAGGATAAACAAAAGGATACTTTATTATATGCAGGGTTGTTAAGAGTTAGAATGACAGACTGGTTTTTTTTGAAAGATAAGGTTGTATTGCATTTTGTGGGCATTGAAGACGCAGTGATAAAAATTAACCGTACTGATTCTATTTGGAATTATGGTTTTATTGCAGATTATTTTAGTTCTCCAAACCCATCCAAAAAAAGTAAGAGCATAGACCTGAATATAAAAAAACTTGATTTCAAAAATATTCGTTTACAGAAGAATGACAGATGGGTTGGTGAAAGGATGGATCTTACGCTGGGTAGTTTTATCCTTGATGCAGAAGATATCGACCTGAATAAAATGTCTTTTGATATCAACCGCATAGCATTAGAAAAACCGGTCTTTAAAATACAGAGCCTAACCGCACTTAGACCAAAAAGAGTGCAAGCTGCTCAAAAAGTGAAGGATAGTGGTATGTATTTTAATGCAGCAGATATTTACTTACGTTTAGCAGATCTTTCAATCAGAAATGGAACCGTATTTGTTGATGGTAACGAAGAAAAACCCATTCGCAATTTTGATGGCAGCCATATTCAATTAACCAAGCTAAACGGCAATCTTTCTAATATCAGTTTTATAAAAGATACCATGCGCGCGAGTATTTCATTAGGTGTAAAAGACAGATGCGGTTTAGAAATTAAAAAACTTAAAACAAATTTTCGCCTTACGCCTCAGATCATGGAATTGGCTAATCTGGATCTACAAACTACCAAGAGCAGATTAACCAACTATTATTCCATGCAATACAAAGACTTTAATGAAGACTTTGGCGATTATATCAATAAAGTTATCATGAACGCACAGTTCAGAGAGTCAAAAATAAGCTCGGATGATATTGCCTATTTTGCTCCTGAACTTTCCTCATGGAAAAAAAATATTCTTTTAGGTGGTAAATTTCTTGGCACTGTTGGGGACTTTACTATAAAAAACCTTTACGCAAGAACAACAGGCGGTACTAATATCAGTGGTGATTTACGCATGAAGGGGTTACCTGAAATTAATACAACAAAAATTAATTTTACAAATGGAACCGTGCAAACCAATGCAAATGAAATGGGTATAGTAATACCCGCAATTCGTTCACTGAAATCGCCAAACATTGCTGCATTGGGAACCATTATTTACCGGGGTAATTTTATTGGCACAGTAAATGATTTTAGAACAGCAGGCAACTTCAGCACCAAGCTGGGCGGTTTAAAAACTGATATCAGTTTGACAATGCCCAAAAAAGGCGAACCCACTTATCAGGGAAATATTGAAACCATTCGTTTTCATCTGGGAAAATTTCTGGATGAAGACAAATTAGGATTGGTTGATTTTAAAGGAAAGATAGATGGCAATAGTTTTATACTCGACAAATTAAAAACAACCCTAACAGGAAAAATAAGTTCTTTAGAATACAACCAATATAAATACCAGAATATCACCACCAATGGTACTTTACAAAAAAGATATTTTAGCGGAGAAATTAAAATTGACGACCCCAACCTGGATTTTACCAGTACCCTGGAAGTAGATTTAAAAAAAGATGCACCAAGATTTAATATTCTTGGAGACCTGATACATTCCAATCTGGATTCTTTAAATATTTTACGCAACGGGAGAAGTCCCGTAAAGCTTTCAGGATTCCTTGATGTGAACTTTACAGGAACCACTATTGATAATTTTCAGGGTATCGCAAAATTTTTGAATGCTAAAGTAGAGAATGCAGAAACGAAATTGACATTTGATTCATTGAATTTAGTTTCAGAATATAATGACTCGGTAAAAACACTTCACCTCGGTAGTAATGATTTTAGTATAACCGTTTTAGGAAAATTCAGTATCAAAGATCTGCCAGAAAGTTTTCAAAGTTTTTTAAACCAATACTATCCGGCTTATATCAAGCCTACTATAACCATTCCACAAAACCAGGTATTCAGTTTTACTGCAAGCACCGGCTATATTGAGCCCTATCTTAAATTCTTCGATAAAAAAATAAGCGGGTTCAATGATGTGAAAATGAATGGCTCGATCAATACACAAACCAATCAATTACTGATAGATGCCAATATACCTTCTGGGCGCTATGAAAAATTTAGTATAATCGGATTAGATATTAAAGGGAAAGGGAACAGGGATTCTTTATCCATTAACGGCACAGTTAGCAGCACGCAGGTTTCCGATAGTATGCGATTCCCCAATACAAGAATAAATATTGTATCGAGAAAAGACCACTCTATAGTATCCATAAAAACAAGCGCAGAGAACACTTTAACAGATGCAGAATTAAATGCAGACATCTATACATTATCGGATGGCGCTAAAATTGCATTCCAGCCTTCCTCTTTTGTATTAAATGAAAAAAAATGGCAGATCGAAAAATCAGGTGAACTGATCATTAGAAAAGACCTTATTGACGCCCACAATGTAAAATTTACAGAAGGATTTCAGGAAATAAGTATTACTAATTTAGATAGCAAAAATACCAAATCCGGAAACCTGGCAGTTAATTTAAAGGAAGTGTCTTTGGGAGATCTGACTGCTCTTTTTTTTAAAGACCCCAGACTGGAAGGTATCACTACAGGCACTGTTGAACTGAAAAATATATTAGGAGATTTTACTGCTATGGCAAACCTGAAAACAGAACAGTTCAGGTTAAACAATGATTCAATCGGCCAGGTAATTATTCAAGCTGAATATGATAAAAAAACTGGAGAGATCCCATTTAGTATTCAATCTCCCAATGAAGGTTACCAGTTTTCTGCCAAAGGAAAATACAATTTAAAAGACAGTACTGATAAGGCATTCTATACAGACATTCATCTTGACGATTCAAAGATTGATATCCTGCATATGTTTCTGAGTAACCTGTTCTCCGATATTTCTGGAAACGCAAAAGGAGATCTGCGAATTAGCGGGGACCTAAATTCACCGGATTTATTTGGCCAGATTGCTCTGCGAAAAGCAGGCATGAAAGTAAACTATACACAGGTATATTATACAATAGATTCTGCAAATATTAAATTCACAGAAGAAGGAATAGATTTTGGAAAATTCAATGTGCAGGACAGGTTTAAAAATACCGGAACCATCATCGGCAGTTTAAAAGAAAAGGGCTTTAAAAATCTTTTTTTCGATTTTGAATTAAATACAGATAAGCTATTATTGATTGATACAAGGGCTACAGATAACCAGCAGTTTTATGGCAATGCCATTGGAAATGCAAAATTAAAACTCTATGGTCCAGAAACAGCTGCCAGGCTCAATATCAGAGCAGAAGCAAATGATAGCTCGCATATTTATATCCCTAACTCCATCAACAGAGAAAGTGGCGAGGCTGATTTTATCGTTTTCAAAAAGTATGGAACTGAAATATTGCAATCAAAAAAGAGTAGCAATTTTAACCTGATCGTTGACTTAGAGATTACGGCAGATAAGCGTGTACAGATTGATGTAATTCTTGATCAGTTAACAGGTGACGTAATTAAAGCAGTTGGTAACGGGAAACTAAAAATTCATGCTGGCTCAACAGAACCCTTAACTATTAATGGCAGATACAATATTGAAAGAGGAAATTATATTTTCAATTTTCAGGGTCTGTTACGCAAACCCTTTGAACTCTTACCAGATGCTGGTAATTATATAGAATGGACCGGAGATCCTTTTAGAGCTGATCTTCATATTGATGCCCAATACACCGCAGAACGTATCAGCCTGACTGATCTTGTGAGTAAAATGGAGATGAGCCCTCAGGTAAAAGGTTATCGTGGAGAAGTGTATGTGATAGCTCAATTAAGGGAAAAATTGAATAAGCCAGAGATCAGGTTCAAGCTTGATTTTCCACAGGGCAGCCCAGTAAAATCCGATGCTGTATTTACCTCCTACCTCAACCGATTAGAAAAAGACCAAAATGAAATATTAAACCAGGTAGCTTTCCTGATTTTATTTAATTCTTTTGCGCCTCCCGGTGGAGGTGGTAATGGAGCAGGTATAACGCCTTATTCCATTACATCAATTACAGTTAATTCCATTTCACAGGTGTTGACCAAGAGTGTGAACAAAGCACTCTCCAATTTATTATATAAAATTACAGGAGACAGAAGTTTGCGATTTGATATAGGTACCACAGTTTACAGCAGCTCCAGTTTAATGGATCCGGGAAGTTCAGGTGTAGCTTCACAGGAAAGCAAACTAGACAGAACCAGGGTAGATCTGAAATTGGGTTATGCTTTTGCCAATGATAAAGTAATCGTTACGCTTGGCAGCGATTTCGACTTCAGCCTTGGCAATAATGCTGCTATTCAAAATAGCAACACCCAGTGGCTGCCGAATGTAAATATTGAAATTGTTCTATCGCAGGATAAAAGATTGAGGCTGATTATTTTCAACCGAAACAGCCTGGATTTCACTGGTTCAAGTTTTGGCAGAAGAACAAGACAGGGTGTTAGTATTTCTTATAGAAAGGAATTTGAATCCTTTTTTGGAAGAAAAGAAAATGAACTCGAATTAAAAACACCCGCAGATAGCAGCTCACAAAAATAAAATGTTGTTTTTGATATTTTAAAAGATCTCAGATGGGATTCTTTTACATTTTTTTAACCTGTACACATAAAAATACCTCACCACGCTGCCGGATCTGTACTGATTAATAATTATTGGTGCATCGATTGTTGTAAAATAGATGCCAAAAACTTCCTGCACATTCATAGGCAAATTAGAGGGTACAATAACATAAGCATCCGCTTCTAATTGAAGTGATTTTCGGTCTTTATTTAACCAGGCAAATTTATGCAGGTCTTGCAGATTGCCAAGTCCGATTAACTCCAGGCCGGTTTTTCTTTTGGTATAAAACTCTAAGTGTCCTCCCGGGAACCATTTATGTGTAAGCAATACTACACCTGGTTTCATGATTTTATTGGTACGATCCGTTTCCACCAATTTTGCAAAATCAATACTGAAATTTTCCCATCCGGATAAGTCGAGTGTGGGACAATATTCTCCAAAATTTTCTTTTTCCTGGCTCCCAAAATTAATGGGCGAAAACCTGCTCAATGCAATCCCAACTGCCAGTGCCACAATTACCAATGCACCCGCAGCTTTGATCCAAAAAGGATATAGCTTTTTTACAGCTTGCTCCAAATAAATGGCTGCTATAAAAAACAATGGAATATAAGCTGGTCCACTCCAATGCGGTAATGTGGGATTTAGCAATGATACTATCCAGAACAACGCAACCATTGGTAAGCTCATCAAAAGCAACCAATTTGTATAAATTTTATTCCCAAAATGAATATGCTTTCGAAGCAAAGCAATTACTGATATGATGATCAGAATAAAAATAAAAGGGTTCTGGTAAGCAAACTCTCCTCCTATCTCCCTTCCCAGCATATCCCATTGAATGCTGGTATGGGTAACCCGCTCTGAGTGAAATCGATAAGTAATAAAATCATTCCCGATATTCCAGTACACTATTGGCAAAACACAAAAAATAGTTACCAATACACCTAGATACAGGCGCCAGTTTAATAACCACTTTGTTTTGAAAAACAATAAAAATGCACCGAACCCTGCCCATAAATACAATGCATGAACTTTGGAAAGCGTGGCCAGTCCAATCATCAAACCGAGTAATAACCAATTTGTAATTTTTTTATCCTCATTTTTAATGATGATAATGGCCATGATGAATAAAGAACCCGTCCAGAAAAGCATTTGCGGGGAATCGGGCAAAATAAAAAACCCGGCTATAAACCCTGTATAAACAGAACAATTATAAATCAGTGCTGCATACCAGCCTGTTTTTTCATTGGATAATAACGTACCTGTTTTGAAAATAAACCAGGTGGAGATGCCTGCACAAATAATACTGCCTAAGCGAAGAGACAATTCACTCACCCAAAAAAGATTGAGGGTAGTGATGCGTATCATCCAACCTACCATGGGCGGATGATCAAAGTGGTTCCAGTCGGGTTGCAAAGCATAGGTCCAGTAATACACTTCATCATTCCCCAGTTCTATCAATGATGCAGCCACCATTTTAAAAACGGAAATGAGCAAAATAAACCACCAGATCTTTTTAGTATAAGACAGATTCATATTAGCAAGAGGCATGGCATATTCAAGGTATTCAATTTGCGTGATCCAATAGCCATCTAACCGCAAATTCATAACCTTGTAAACCTAAACCAAAGATACTACCTGCGGCTTTACCGGATACATGGGATAATTTTCTGAAGTCTTCCCTTGAATGAACATTACTGATATGTACTTCCACCACTGGCGCTTTAATTGCTGCAATGGCATCACCAATAGCTACGGAAGTATGCGTATAACCAGCGGCATTTAAAACGATGCCGTCATAATCATAACCTAATCTCTGTATTTCATTAATTAGTTCTCCCTCTACATTACTCTGAAAATAATGAAAGGAAACATGTGGGAACTGCTTTTTTAATTCATTAAAGTAATCTTCAAAAGATTTGCTTCCGTAAATATCCGTTTCACGTTTGCCGAGAAGATTCAGATTCGGTCCGTTAATGATCGCAATTTTCATTGTACGAAATACAGGATTTTTTTTGAATAACCGTCTATTAAATAGGAAAAGACTATTAATCAGACTATTCTACTGGATTTTCTGATAAACAACAGAAAATAAGATAGACCACATAATTATCGCATCATGGCCATAAAGTCATCGAACAAATAGCGGCTATCATGCGGACCAGGCGTGCTTTCCGGATGGTATTGTACGCTAAAAGCCGGTCTGTCTTTCAATCGGATTCCTTCAATGGAATCATCGTTGAGGTTAAGATGGGTCACTTCCACATTAGGATGTGCTTTCACTGCTTTAGGATCTACGCCAAAGCCATGATTCTGAGTAGTGATCTCACATTGCCCGGTAATGATATTTTTTACCGGATGGTTCAATCCCCTGTGTCCATGGTGCATTTTAAAAGTAGGAATATCATTGGCCAATGCCAGTAACTGATGTCCCAAACAGATGCCAAATACGGGTTTGTTTTCTTGCAAAATAGCTTTCAGGGTTTCCACTGCATAAGGCATGGCAGAAGGATCGCCGGGGCCATTGGATATGAAATAACCGTTGGGATTGAATTCTTTTAAACGACTTAAAGGCGTTTTAGCCGGATGAACTTTTATATGTGCCCCACGGGAAACCAAACACTGCAGAATATGTTCTTTTACTCCAAAATCCAACACGGCTACTTTAATGGCAGCATTCGCATCACCCAATTCATATTCTTCCTTTGTACTTACGGTGCTTGCCAGTTCCAGTCCATCCATATCAGGTACTTTGGCCAATACTTCCTTTAATGCCTCAATCTGAAGTATCTCTGTTGAAATAACACAATTCATGGCACCCTTGGTGCGGATATGTGCCACCAAAGCCCTGGTATCTATGCCATCAATACCAACAATTTTGTTAGCGATCAGGTAATCACTTAAGTTACCTTCTGCCAGGAAACGGCTAAACTGATCTTCCAGGTTACGTGCGATAAGCCCCCGGATCTTTACACTTTTACTTTCTACATCCGTACTTCTAACACCATAATTACCCACATGAACATTATTCATGATCAGGATCTGACCCGTATAACTTGGGTCTGTAAATACTTCCTGGTAGCCGGTCATGCCTGTATTAAAACATATTTCCCCTGTTGCCGTTCCGGTATAACCAAAAGACAAACCATGAAAAACATGTCCGTCAGCTAATAGTAAAATGGCTGGTTGCTTATTAAATTTCATAATGATGTACAAATTTCAAATGCAAAAAAACTTTATCCTAACGAATAAACCTGATAATTTTCTCAACAATTAGCCCCTAACAAAAAAGGCAAAACCGAAAAACGATTTTGCCTTTTATAGTTAAACTATTTTCATAATTATTCTGCTGCTTTTTCTTCTGTAGGTGGTACTTCTTCAACGGGTGCTTCTGCTACAGGTGCTTCTGCTTCAGGTGCTTCAACAGCAGCTTCTGCTTTTTTAGGCGCTACTGCACGGCTACGACGTGTTTTCTTAGCTGGTTCAGCAGCTTTATCAATGCCTTTACCGTAGATCTCATTGAAATCAACCAGTTCGATCATTGCTTTTTCTGCATTATCACCCGGACGAATGCCCAGCTTCAAAATACGTGTATAACCACCAGGACGACTGGCGATTTTTGGACCAATGACTGTGAATAACTCTTTCACAGCAGCTTTGTCCTGCAGTTCAGCAAAAACCAACCGATGGTTATGGCTGATCTGAGCTGCTGATTCGTTCTTTTTTGTTTTGGTGATCAGGGGCTCCACATAAGTTCTTAAAGCCTTAGCTTTTGCTAAAGTTGTAACGATTCTTTTGTGTGTGATCAACTGGCTGGCAAGATTCTGTAATAAAGCAACGCGGTGTGCTTTTTTCCTGCCCAGATTGTTTACTTTGTCTCCGTGACGCATGACTTATTGTTTTTAAACCTCACACCGTGTCAGGATTTGTGAGGGGTACTCCCTAACCCCTGAAGGGGAATTAGAAAGTGGTTATTAAAATGTCCCTTATTCCCCCTTTAGGGGCTAGGGGTTAATTATCTAAATTATCTAAACCTAATTTGTTCAGATCCATACCGAAACTCAAACCTCTTTCAGTTAATACCTGCTCAATTTCAGAGAGTGATTTCTGTCCGAAGTTTCTGAATTTCATCAGGTCTTCCTGCTCATATTGTACTAATTCGCTTAAGCTATTGATCTTAGCAGCTTTTAAGCAATTGAATGCACGAACAGAAAGGTCAAGATCTTCCAATGGTGTTTTCAACACTTTACGTAATTGTAAAACGTGTTCATCAACAACATCTTCTTTCTTGTCTTCTTTGTTATCAAAAGTGATGTTCTCATCAGTGATGATCATCAGGTGCTGGATCAGGATACGGGAAGCCTGTTTAACTGCATCTTCCGGATGGATGGTTCCATCAGTAGCAACATCTAAGATCAGTTTCTCATAATCGGTTCTTTGCTCTACACGGTAGTTTTCAATAGCGTATTTCACATTTTTGATAGGGGTATGGATAGAATCGATTGCGATATAACCAAATACGGCATCTTTTATCTTATTTTCTTCAGCAGGAATATAACCACGGCCTTTGGCAATAGTTAATTCAATATCCATCTTAGCTGTTGTGTCCATCGTACAGATAGATAATTCAGGGTTCATTACCTGAAAATTTTGAGACAGTTCACCAATCATACCTGCAGTAAATTCGGTACGACCTTTAATGGATAAAGTGATTTTTTCGTTGGCAACATCATGCTCAACATGCTTTTTAAAACGAACCTGCTTCAGGTTCAGGATAATTTCGGTTACATCTTCTGTAACACCTTTGATAGTAGCAAATTCGTGGTCTACACCTTCGATTTTGATACCAACAATAGCAAATCCTTCTAAAGAACTCAATAATACCCTGCGTAAAGCATTACCGATGGTCAGACCAAAGCCTGGCTCTAAAGGACGAAACTCAAATTGACCTTCAAAGTCATTTGCTTTTTGTAAAACGATTTTGTCGGGCTTCTGAAAGCTTAATATGGCCATATTAAAACTTGTTTTTCGGGTTTGTCTTCTTACCCACATGAGGTAAAAAGGAATATGATATCAGTGAAAGTTGGGCGTAAGCAGTTATAGGGTTTAACTTATAACTGCCTACACTTCACTATTATTTAGAATACAATTCCACGATCAGCTGCTCCTTAATATTTTCAGGAACACTTTCACGTTCTGGGAAGGTGATGAACGTACCTTTCTTCTCGGTCTCACTCCAATCTAACCAGCTAAACTTAGGATTTTTACCACGGCTCTTACTAGTTACAGAAGAGTTATCCGCACTTTTTGGTCTGTAAGCAATAACATCACCCGGCTTACACTGGTAAGAAGGGATATTCATTACTTCACCATTAACAGTTACGTGCTTATGATTAACCAATTGTCTTGCTTCCGGACGGCTGGCTGTTAAACCTAAACGGTAAACAGTATTATCCAAACGTGCTTCCAGCAATTTAATCAGGTTTTCACCTGTAACACCTTTTAAACGTTGAGCTTCTTCGAATGTTTTACGGAACTGGCGCTCTAATACACCATAAGTGTATTTTGCTTTTTGCTTCTCTCTTAGCTGCAATGCATATTCGCCCAGGGTTTTACGCTTGCGAGCTGCACCATGCTGTCCGGGAGGGTTACTGTTTTTACCCAACCATTTTGCATTACCTAAAATAGGTTCTCCGAAAATTCTAGAAATTTTGGTCTTAGGACCTGTGTAACGTGCCATTGATTATTTTTTGCGATTTTTTAATGACGACATTTTATCTTAAAAATCTAAAATTGATAAAATATCCTATGATAAAACGAGGTACTACTAAACCGAAGTTCAAATTGTACTGACTGGTTTTTGTAACTAGTTATACCCTTCTTTGTTTTGGAGGTCTGCAACCGTTGTGTGGTAAAGGGGTTACATCTTTAATAGAAGTAACTTCAATACCAGACTGTGCAATAGAACGAATGGAACTCTCACGTCCTGATCCTGGACCTTTTACAAATACATCCACACGCTTCAAACCCGCTTCAGAAGCTACTTTAGCAGCATCTGCCGCTGCCATCTGTGCTGCATAAGGAGTGTTCTTTTTAGAACCTTTGAAACCCATTTTACCTGCACTGCTCCAGCTGATAACCTGACCGGATTTGTTGGTAAAACTGATGATAATGTTGTTGAAAGTTGCAGAAATACGAACCTCACCGGCTGCATCTACTTTTACGATTCTTTTCTTGGCTACAGCTTTTGCACTGTTTTGCGCTTTTTGTGGTTTTGCCATGTTTGTTTTTTAGAGGTAGTCTTACACATTAAAAAATCCCTTTGATAGGGAACCGGTAATCTCTCCCTCCCTTTGCAGGAAGATCCAAGGCCGGATTTTATCAGGAGCTTTGCCCCAACCTAAGCTGGGGCTAATTCCAATATGATTATTTCTTAGCTACTTTTTTCTTACCTGCAACCGTTTTACGCTTACCTTTTCTGGTACGGCTATTGGTTTTTGTACGCTGACCTCTAACAGGTAATCCTTTACGGTGACGAAGACCACGGTAACAGGCAATATCCAATAAACGCTTAATGCTCATGGATACTTCTGAACGTAAGGCACCTTCTACCTTAAACTCACTATTAATGATATTACGGATAGCACCCTGCTCTTCATCATTCCACTGGTTAACTTTTTTATCGAAGTCAATCCCAGCTTTTGTTAGGA
>CALRUV010000050.1:0-17666 GCA_943371455.1 Chitinophaga pinensis
TGTGGGAAAATATGCGGGATGCATTGGACAAAATGTTCAAGGATACAGGTCACCAAAACGCCTATTTCCCCTTATTTGTGCCCAAAAGTCTTTTTGAAGCAGAAGAAAAAAATGCAGAAGGCTTTGCCAAAGAATGTGCAGTAGTAACCCATTATCGCCTGAAAGCTGATCCTAATAATAAAGGAAAATTAATGGTTGATCCGGAAGCCAAACTGGAAGAAGAACTGGTTGTTCGCCCTACCAGTGAAGCGATCATCTGGAATACCTATAAAGGATGGATCCAATCCTACCGCGACTTACCCATCCTGGTTAACCAATGGGCTAATGTGGTTAGATGGGAAATGCGTACCCGTTTATTTTTACGTACCGCAGAGTTTTTATGGCAGGAAGGTCATACCGCACATGCAACATCCGCTGAAGCAGTAATAGAAACCAGGAAGATGCTGGATGTGTATGCTGATTTTGCAGAAAACTGGATGGCTTTACCTGTGATCAAAGGTGTGAAAAGTGCCAATGAAAGATTTGCCGGAGCAGAAGATACTTATTGTATAGAAGCGCTCATGCAGGATGGTAAAGCATTACAGGCAGGAACTTCGCATTTTCTGGGACAGAATTTTGCCAAAGCTTTTGATGTGAAGTTTACGGATAGAGACAATAAACTCGATTATGTATGGGCTACCAGTTGGGGAGTTAGTACCAGGTTAATCGGTGCTTTGGTAATGGCCCATAGCGATGATGATGGTTTGATCTTTCCACCAAGAATTGCACCCATACAGGTAGTTATTGTGCCCATTTATAAAGGGGATGAGCAAAAAGCGATGATAGACGAAAAAGTGCATCCCATCATTGCCAACCTGAAAGCCCTGGGTGTTTCTGTTAAGTATGATGATTCTGATAATGCAAGACCAGGCTGGAAATTTGCAGAATATGAATTAAAAGGGGTGCCTGTAAGAATGGCTATCGGTGCGCGTGACCTGGAAAAAAATATCGTGGAAATTGCACGTAGAGATACCAAAGAAAAAATGCAGGTGAGCATTGATGGCATTGAACCTTATATCAAAACCTTGTTGGATGAGATCCAGGTAGCCATGTTTGAAAAAGCCAAACAATTCAGGGATGAAAGAATAACAGCAACAGATAATTGGGAAGAGTTTATGCAGCTTTTAGATACTAAGGGCGGATTTATTTCCGCACATTGGGATGGTACAGCAGATACAGAAGATAATATAAAAGAACTCAGTAAAGCCACCATTCGTTGTATTCCATTGGATAATCCATTGGAAGAAGGCAAATGTATATTAACCGGAAACCCTTCCACACAAAGGGTTTTGTTTGCCAGGGCGTATTAATCATAATAGCTTCACTTAAAAAAATAAAAAAGACATGCAGCTTTATCCTGCATGTTTTTTATAAATAGCATGAAACAAAAAAAGGTAACCGACGCAATGATACCCTACCTGGAAGGGAAGGTATTGCTGATAGACAAACCTTTGCAATGGACTTCTTTTGATATCGTAAGAAAACTTAGATACATCACTAAGATCTCGAAAATTGGTCATGCCGGCACTCTCGATCCACTTGCCACGGGCTTATTAATCGTTGGTACAGGTAAATTCACCAAGAAGATCAACGAATACATGGGTATGGAAAAAGAATATACCGGAACATTTACGTTAGGTTCTGTAACGCCAACCTATGATCTGGAAAGTGAGCCTACGCAACATAAGCCCTGTAACCATCTTATTGATGCCCAAATTCATGCAGCTACTTTACCCTTTACCGGTCCCATCATGCAAACACCGCCGATACACTCTGCCATTAAACAGGCGGGTAAACCAGTTTACCTGGCAGCAAGAAAAGGGGAAGATGTAAAACTGGAACCCCGACCTGTAACGATTTATTCTTTCAATATAGAAAAAATTGAATTACCCATTGTACATTTTCGGGTAGTTTGTTCTACGGGAACCTATATCAGAAGCCTTGCCAATGATTTTGGGGCAGCATTAGGTGTAGGAGGGTATATGAGTAGTTTAAGGCGAACTAGGATCGGTGATTTTTCTGTGGATCAAGCCAGTTCCATCGAGTCTTTTGAAATCATGGTCAAAGAATTAACATCATCAGAAGGGGAGTCCAATGCCTAATTGAAAGGCGTAATTGGTTACTTTTAAACCATTGGGTCTGTTCTCGAACCATTGAAATTTTTGCATCCAGCCATCATTATATTGGCGAGCAGGGTCTTTCACTTTATAAGCCCAGTCTAACCTGATCAGGAAAAACGAAAAATCAATTCTGATACCCGTGCCAACACTAACCGCAAGGTCTTTGTAAAGATTTTCAAATTTAAAAGTACCTGTTGGGTCGCCCGGATTTTTTTTCACATTCCAAACATTTCCCATATCAGTAAATAAGGCACTGGCAACTTTAACACCTGCTATCGTTGCAATAGGAAATCTATATTCAAGGTTTGCTTCTAATTGCATATCTCCAAAACGGTCTCTGAAGGTACTAAGTGCCGTATCGCTGTCATATAAGGTAGAACTACCTAATCCTAATTGCCGCAATCCCCAGGCACGCATACTATAGGGTCCGCCTGCATAAAATTGCTTGAAGAATGGAAGTGTATTATCCCGGATAGTATCTTTTCCATAGTTATAGCCAACACCCGCAAAAAAACGATAAGCAAGATCGGATTTGTTAATCTTGATAGATTTTCTAAATTCGCCTTCTATTTTTAAAAATCTGTATAAGGGATTGCTTTCTGAGCCAAAAGAACCAAAGATGGCTCCTGCTTCTTCAACTCCTAAGCGCAGGTAATAACTTTTATTTGGGTTATTGGGATTGATAGCGGTTTTGATCATGGATAAACTCTGACTGATAACCCTACCCGAATTAAATGAGGTTCTAAGAAAAGGGTTTGTTATGAATAGTTGTTTGAGACCATCCAAAGTATCTATGGTATTGAATTCCATGCTAAGCGGTTTGAACAACCATACTTTGTTATTTTTTTTCCATTCATACCCCCAACTGGTTACCAAAGATCTTAATTGATAAAATGCTCTTCTGTTAACATAAGAACCATTCATAGAGAATAAGGTTCTTTTATTTTCCAGGTTCCTCAATGTTTGCCAGTTTTTAAATGGAACAATGAGATTAGGAAAAACATAAGTATGACCAAGATCAATGTGAAAGGTTTGGATCAACTGGTCTTTGGCACTGCTTAGCAAACTTAGTTCAACACCTGTTCTGAAAGTACTTAGCGATTGTATGGCACTTCGCCATATATTTTTATTATTGATAGAAAAATTGGTTGAAATACCCCATAAATTACCGGTACCGATATCAGAGGAATTTCGGCTTCCTTCCAGATCAATCGTGTAATTATATTTAATAGAAGGTACCAGGTAAAAATAAAGGTCCATACTGTCCTTACCCCTTTTTTTGGTTCTGGCATCAACCTGTTGCCAGGCGCCTATTTTACCCAATGTATTGATGGTTTTGTAATATTTACCCTCATCGTACAAGTCGCCCCTTAGCAGAAAAGCATGTTCCCGCAACGGCCTGATGGTAAACATCCCTTTTCGAAACCGCTGGGTAGTATTGGGATAATTGAGCTCTTTAAAATCATTTTGAAAGGGGATACTATCTGTGATATCGGTGATCCTTGTTTCCGGGTAAAAATAAACACGACCTATATGATACTGTTCAAGTTTGGAAGAATCAGATGCCTCTCTTTTCAATATACTTATTTGCCAGGTAGGGTTTTTCATGCGTGCTACAGCCGCATCAGCAATCAGTTGTGCCTGTTTAAAAGGATCCAGTGTGAGTTCTAACATCACCGGATCTGCTGTGTCTACCAATGCATAAATATCATCTCTTGTAAAATTGTAATAACCATTCTGTCTGTAAATGCCAACCAGTCTGTCTAATTCATTACTGATGATTTGTTTTGTATAGGGCGTTCCTTTTTTTAGTATCGTATTTTCTAAGTTCTTTTCTGTTAGCTGTTGTAATACAGTATCACCTAATTGGTAATTAACAGAATCTATGGTGATATTTTTACCAACTGTAACCTCAATAGAAACGGTTGTCCTTATTTGATCTGCAACGGGTACATACCTAACAGAATCATCAAAACTGGCATAATAATATCCCTGCGAATTCAGGTAGGCATTCATGAAAGTGATTGTTCTGGCTATATTGGCAGAATCGAATATGGGTGGGTTCTTGATCTTATAAAAAAAACCAAATTGCTGCACTTTAGGAACCTGCAAACTATCATCCCAGTATTTTCCCAGTTCAGATGTTAACCTATTTTTCTCATCTTTGGTAAGATTTCCTTTCAGTGAAAGCAGGTTTTCATATACAAAAGGTTTTTTGTCTGGAAACCCTTTGATACTGGTTCTTTTGGAAACAGAACAGGAACTCATCATTGCTAAAAGCAGTAACAGTAAACCAAATTGAGAGAGATAAGCCTTTACAGGGTTTAAAAGCATACAGGATGTTGAGCAAAAATGAAATCAAATATATTCAATCTTTGTGCCAGAAAAAATTCAGGCAGGAAGAAGGCGTTTTCATCGCCGAAGGTACTAAACTGGCAACGGAACTACTTAAAAGTGATTTTACAATTCGTAAAATTTATGCATTAGCAGATTGGAAGCCGACAAACAATTTACAGCTGGCACCCATTAAAGTAACAGAAGCAGAACTGGCAAAAATTAGTAGTCTGCAAACCCCAAACCAGGTTTTGATGGTGGTGGAAGAAAAAAAGCAGCTAATGTTATCCTTACCTGAAAATGGCGTCACCATTATGCTTGATGGCATTCAGGACCCCGGTAACCTGGGTACTATTATCCGAATTGCCGACTGGTTTGGCATCGAAAAAATCATAGCGGGAGAACACACAGCAGATCTTTACAATCCCAAAGTAATCCAAAGTACGATGGGTAGTTTTATCAGGGTTAAGGTAGTTTATCGGGCTCTAGAGGAACTTTTAAGCACATCAAAATTGCCTGTTTATGGGGCTTTATTGAAGGGCTTACCCATTCAGCAATCTACAACAATACAAAACGGCATATTACTGATTGGTAATGAATCGAAAGGGATCAGTGAAAATTTATTGGAATGGGTAACCAATCCGGTAACCATACCCAGGGTAGGAGGAGCCGAATCATTGAATGCGGCTGTTGCTACAGGTATAATCCTTTCGCACCTGATCAAATAAATTATCTGAATTGTATGGCTTTAACCGGATTGATTTTTTTTATCAGCCAGGAGGGGAGGATCAACAATGCATAACAAATCAATCCGGTTGCCAAACATACTGCCAATATCTGCCACCAGATTATCAATACGGGCGCTGTTGATACATAATAGGAAGACTCATCCAGCTTAATAAATCCGGTATATTGTTGCAACAAACACAAACCTGTTCCAAGCACAAAGCCCAAACCAATACCAGTACTGCTGATTACGGTTGCGTAATAAAGAAATACCTTTCTGATAAGTGAATCATCGGCACCTAATGATTTCAAAACCCCGATCATCCTGGTTCTTTCCAATATCAGAATCAGTAAACAGGTGATCATATTAATAATGGCAACAATTGCCATCACAACAAAAATCACATTCCTGTTCACATCCTGAATATTTAGCCAGTCAAAAATATTCGGATATACTTCCCTGATACTTCGGCTCATCCATTCAGCCGGCAGTTTATCAGAAATCTGTGCAGAAGCCGCATCAATATTCCGATAATCGTTTAAAAGCACTTCATAGCCGCCTGTTTCATCTTCTGCCCAATCGTTTACGCGTCTTATCAGTCTCAGGTCGCCAATGATAAAGAGTTTATCATATTCTTCAATCCCCGTTTTATACAAACCGGCAACTTGCAGTTTTCGATATGTTTTGGAACCGTCTATGCTGGAGATAAAATAGAGGGTAACCGTATCATTCAGTTTAATTTTTAATTGGTTAGCCAATGTCGCAGACACTAAAATCTCTTTACTATAACCAGAATCTGCAAACTGAAGCCATCGCCCCTCCTGCAGAAATGGTTTTAACCTGCCGCTATCATAGCTGCTTTCGATCCCTTTTAATAAGATCCCTTCTATCTCTTTGTTTTTTTCAATCACGGCAGATTTTGTTGCAAAACTTTGTACCTGTGTAACTGCTTTTTCTGTACGAATAATGTATTCAATCGTTTCATTTTTTTTGAGTGGGTTTTCTTCGGCTACCAGAGATTTGTTGGGTTCATATTTTTGTACCCTGATATGCCCCCAGAAACTAAATACCTTATCAGCAATACTTTGCTGAAAACCATTCACAAAAGAAAGGGTTACGATCATGGCCATAACACTGATGGCCGTTGCTAATACAGACAATCGGATAATAAATCCTGAAAATGATTTATTCCTGTTAAAAGCGATGCGCTTGGCTATTTGAAAGGCCAGATTCAATCTGTCGTTTTTATTTGATTCAAAACTACAAGAGGCATGCCAATGCAGCAAAACCATTTGCTGTATGTTATAAAGTTGTAAGTTTAAAGCAGATTCTGTGATATGTATAGAGCCATTTTCTTATTATTATCAAACTTTTTTTCTCTGGCATTACTGGCACAACGCAAGCCGGATCAGGTATATAATCCGGATATCAGAACGGTTAAACTTTTTCAGCAAAATAACCAGGAGGGCATGGCCATACTTTCTCTCAATAGTGGCGACCAGCTTGAACTTCATTTTGATGACATGAGTGGCATTGCACATAATTATTACTACAGTTATGTGTTGTGTAATGCAGATTGGACACCCGCCAATTTAAATGTTTTTGATTATGTGAAAGGCTATACCCAAAACCGAATTGGACAATACCGTAACGCAAGTTTTGCAAGTACCAAATATGTGCATTACCAGGCTTTGTTGCCGGAAAGGAACTGTGTGCCATCAAAATCGGGTAATTATTTGTTAAAGGTTTTCCGCGATTCAGACACATCCAAGCTGGCATTTACCAAAAGGATACTGGTTGTTGATAACCTTGTGTCTATAGGCGCCCAGGTGCAACAACCCTATGATTTCGACATTGCAAGGTCGCACCAGAAAATTCAGTTTTCTGTAAACACCAAGCAATTGAATATTTTAAGTCCCAGACAGACCAATGTGGTGATCATGCAAAACAACCGCTGGGATGAAGCTATTACCAATTTACAACCCTCCTTTATTCGAAACAATGTTTTTGAATACAATGGTGAACAGGATTGTTTATTTCAAGCCGGTAAGGAATACCGATGGGCAGATCTGCGAAGCTTCCGCTTTCAAAGTGATCGGGTTGAATCTATGGATAAGAGCACCCAACCCAATCATGTTTTTTTGAAACCGGATCCGGAAAGAAATAGCCTTCGTTATTTGTTTTTTGCCGACAGAAATGGATGGGATGAAATAACTACCACTGAATCTATTAATCCATGGTGGCAGTCAGAATACGCTTATGTGCATTTTAACTACGTTCCCTCAAAAAACCAGCCCTATGCAGGTAAAAATGTCTATTTGCTGGGAGAGATGACGGGCAACCAAATAAGCGATTCATCCTTAATGAGCTATGATGCAGAAAAAGGTGCTTACACAAAAATGCTTTTGTTGAAACAAGGCTATTACAGTTATAACTATGTTACCAGGGATGCAAAAAACACAAAAGGAAAAGCAGAAACTACCTATACAGAAGGAAATTATTGGGAAACTGAAAATAGATACACCATCCTTTTTTACTATCGGTCATTCAGCAGCAGGCATGATGAACTGATAGGGATCACTACTTTAAATTCGAGGTTAGGGCTGAACAGGTAAAGATCTTCTGAAAAAATTCAGGAAAATAAATGTGCAACCCTTACTTTTGCCGCGGCAGGTCTTACACGACCAGCTCCTGCTGAACCTCCCCAGGGTAGGAATACAGCAAGGATAGGCGGTTGTAGCGGTGCGATGTGAGTAGCCTGCCATTTTTTACCCCCCTGCCCCCTAAAGGGGGAATTAAAAGGGGGTGTACCAAATTTAATAATTATGAAGTTTTTTGTAGACACGGGCAACTTGGCCCAGATTAAAGAGGCCAATGATTTAGGTATTCTGGATGGTGTTACTACCAATCCATCCTTAATGGCCAAAGAAGGCATTAAGGGTGAAGAAGCTATTGCGCAGCATTATAAAACTATCTGCGAAATGGTAGATGGCGATATTAGTGCAGAGGTTTTATCAACCGATTTTGCGTCAATGGTAGAAGAAGGTAAAAAACTGGCTGCCATTCACCCCAATATTGTTGTAAAAGTACCCATGATCAAGGATGGTATCAAAGCCATTAAATGGTTTACCGATAACGGTATCAGAACCAATTGTACCCTGATATTTTCTGCCGGACAGGCCATTCTTGCTGCAAAAGCAGGAGCTACCTATGTTTCACCGTTCATAGGAAGAATTGATGATAGCGGTTGGGATGGTATGGAATTGATTGGTCAGCTCAGGCATATTTTTGATATCCAGGGCTACAAGACAGAAATTCTTGCAGCATCTATCCGTAATGCTTTACACATTATCAAAGCAGCCGAATTAGGTGCCGATGTTTGTACCTGTCCACTGGATTCTATCTTAGGTTTATTGAAACACCCACTTACCGATATTGGATTGGCTAAGTTTTTAGAAGATGCTAAGAAAATGTAAACGAATATCTAATTTATTGTAGAAATACATTCATAAAAAATGCCCTTTTAAAGGGCATTTTTTATGATGATTTGCGAATCTTTGTCAAGATAGATCAATTACTTTTCGCTCATGATTACTTTGTAAACTAGCTTCAATAATCTGCATCACCAAAATACCATCGTCGGCTGAAACATGCACAGGCTGCTGGTTCCGGATGGATTGAAAAATGCCTTCATAATAATCGTAATAATTTCCCGCAAGGGAAGGGATATGTTTTCGGATGAGCTCGCCATTTTTTTCTGTATGTAATAAGCCTTCTTCCGAAACTGGCTCGATACCCCAGTCTGTAAGATTGGGTTGCAACCCCTTCAATAAATTGGTTTCTTGTACATCAGCCCTGCTTTTATGGAAGGAACCCTTTCTGCCATGAATCACATAAGCAGGAAATGGCTCTCTTACCTGGTAACCGGATTTCAATCTTACACGCAATAGGGGGTAATACAAGAGGATCTCAAAATAATCATCCACTTTTGAGCCAGGTCTGGTAATGCGGATATCTGCGAAAACAGAAAGGGGCTTTCCAAATAGGTGTAAGGCCTGGTCTATCAGGTGCGGACTAAGATCGTTCAGTATGCCTGCACCAGGAGCAGGTGTTTCTTTATGGGCTTTAGGACTTAATTCTTCCTTATACCTGTCAAAATGAATTTCAGCTTCCATAATTTCACCCAGCCAGTCTTCCGTTACCATCTTTTTCACTGTTTTAAAATCACTGTCCCATCTTCTGTTTTGGAATACGGAAAGGATAAGGTCTTTTTGTTCTGCCAATGTTTTTAGTTCTTGGGCTTCTGCAACGGTTGTAGTAAAAGCTTTTTCCACAACCGCATGTTTACCTGCTTCCAATACTTGTTTTGCAAAATCAAAATGGGTGCCCGTAGGTGTATTCACAATCACCAATTCAATACTTTCATCTTGCAACAGATCTTCTATCGTTCTAAAAATCTTTATATCGGGATAAATAGCAAGGGATTCCGATTTGGTTCTTTCTAATACACCGTATAATTCAAATCCTTTGTGGAGGTGAATAAAGGGGGCATGGAAAAGCTTCCCAGACATACCAAAGGAAAGAAGCGCAGTTCTAATTGGAGCCATCATACATAGCAAATTGTGGATGAATAAGTTAGATCTTCTTTAAAAATAGAAAAACCTATTCATTGAAAGGTTATTTTTTTAGAACGAAATCTAAAAAAACGGATGAGTCCTAAAATAGTGTTGAAAATAGTAATCAGATTACCCAGTAGCTATTGCATTGGAATGGGAGGGAATGTTGATCTGGCAAAATGGACAGGAGAAGGAAAAGAAAAAAAATATAAAACCCGGTATTAGGTTTCTTTGTCTTTGGTGCTTTTGATCAGGCCAATCCCTGCTACAAAAAAGATCGCACCCAGTAGTCCGAAAATCACGATGCTCTTGACATTCCTTGTGTCGCTACCTCCGTTCATGAAACTAATGCCTGCATAGATCAGTCCGATAATACCCAGCAGGGATAAAATGATTCCCAGTATTCTTTTTTCCATAATGCATAATTACGGAAACCCAAATAGGTTTTGTTATATGGCTTACTTTAATAGTTATATTATTTACAGACAGGAAGCGATATTAAAATCACAATCACATCTTCTAATTTGAAAAACGGATAGGATGAGATCCTTTTCTTGTGCCAATTTTATCAATTTTACGGGTTACGTAACAGCTTTTGTAAATGCAATTTCTACCGCTGCGTGCTTACATGCTTCCAGGTGGTTAGTGAATTTTAAACATAATCAGCCAGGCTATTGCAAATATGCAATCAATTGAATATTTTGTTTTTGTATTTTTTTCTCAAACCTTAAAACGCTTGCTTATGAACACGCAAAAATTTCTTTTATCCGGTATTGTCGGAGGTATTGTTGCTTTTCTGGGAGGTTGGTTAATTTATGGTATCTTAATGATGGATTTCTTTGCTAAAAACGCCGGCACTGCCACCGGAGTAATGCGAGCAGATACCGAAATGGTATACTGGTCACTTTTGGCAGGAAATATCTTTATGGGTTTATTGCTTTCTTACATTTATAATAAGTGGGCAAATATTACTTCATTGGGAAGTGGACTTTCTGCAGGATTGGTGCTCGGTCTGTTAATGACAGCCGGCTTTGATCTTACGATGTATGGCACATCTAATATTTCTAATTTAACAGGTACCATCGCGGACATTGCCTGTGGATCTGTTTTGGGCGGACTTACTGGCGCCACAGTAGGTTTTATGAATGGGATGGGCAAGAAAGCTGCATAGCTTTTTAGTGTAAATTCTTTTATAAATAGGGCAGTATCCTTACTGCCCTATTTTACCTATTTGCCTCACTGATCCAATGGAACTGTTTTTCGGCCAGTTGAAAATGTCTTTTGCTTCTTCTAAGTTCCATATACAAGGAATCTTTTCTATTCTTTCCTTGTAAATAAATAGTGTTGCTATCTGGCATATAATAGTAAAATGAAAATAGATAATTACTGTCACCTTTGGTTTTCATGCCCAAAAAAAGTCTGGTCGTATCCGTATCAAATGTAAAATAACCCCTCCTGTATCGTTGCCTGAAACTGGTATCTGTAGATCCCACAGATCCTGTTCCATTTTTTTCAAATACAATATCCTTCCAGCGCAAAGTATCCGTATGAATACCGGGTATAGTATCCTTGTTAACTACAAATACTTTTACATCATATAAACCGGGTATAATGGGTTCAATTGCCGCAGGTTTATTAAATGATTCAGCATAGTTTTTTGTTGTAAAAAAAGGTAGGATAACATATAAGCCAACAAAAGATATTTTCAGTACGAGGGAAGATATACGCATCCATTTTTTTTGAAAATGAATCTGGTAAAGGGTATTGGCAGCTACGGATCTGTTCAACACAAAAAATTGGAATAACCTTTTTGCATCCGTAGTTAAGAGATAGCAACAAAAAATAACTAAATGTGCCGAAAATATTTTTACCGGAATGTCATAACAAAAATTAAGAACCATGATATTGATGAAAACCGCGGTAGCAGTAAATAAGCCCAGGGTGATGGTTTTCCGGTTCAACAATAATAAACCCGCCAATACCTCCATGGCTCCGGAAAATATTTCATAAGGTGCTGAATAGCCTATGAACATCCATGATAGACGCATAGGAAGAAAATCACCAAGGGGAGTAGCCAACTGGCTAAGATTTGGGAAGGGCATCTGCAGTGCAAAAAGTTTATTGATGCCATAACTCATACACATCATGATCAAAAAATACCGTAGAAAAGTATTAAGCCAATAGGAAGCTTTTTCGTAATGAGCACGTTTTCGGTCAACGATACTCCAGATTACCATGCCAGCGAATGCCACTATCAAATAAGTAAATACTTCTTCCCAGTTAAAGGAAGTATCACCACTTCCATTATTTACAACCGAAGTATCCGGGAAATGAAAAATGAGTTGGTTGCCATAATTTACTAGCCAATATATGCCTGAACGGTAATAACCGGTGAGATAATCCATACCAGGGATTATTCCATCAAGCCAGGTCCAGGGAGCTATATGTAAAATGAAGTAAATAAAGAAGAAGCGAAAACTGAGCTTATGCATCAAATGCCATTTTTCATTATCAGGGAAAGATTTATCTGCCATAAGTAAGATTTTTATGAAAATAATATTTTTATGTTTTGCTTTAATTTTATGCTGAAAATATAAAAACAGAAATTTCGTAATAGCTTTATTATCAAATAGTTGTGAATAATCCATTCGTTTTTTAGCTATATCACCTATTTTTGCACAGATGCAAGTAAAACTAGATTTCACCCACGTTAATACCAGTGAGCCCCACCGTATCCGTACCAAAGAAATATTGAAACAGGTTCCAGACATGAGGAAACTGATAGGTAAAAATCCGGCTACTTTTCTGGCTATTATTGGCTTGGTTGCATTTCAATTGATTTTTTGCTGGCTGGTAAAAGATCAATCCTGGTGGCTGGTAGTGGGTGCTGCTTATTTATTAGGTGCATTTGCTGATCATTCTTTATTTGTAATGATCCACGAATGTGCACACAGACTAATTTTTAAAAGTCAGGCCGCCAACAGGCTTGCAGGTATTTTTGCCAATATGCCTTTGATATTTCCGAGTTCCATTTCTTTTGAAAAATATCATATAAAGCATCATTCATTTCAAGGTGTTCACGAACTGGATGGTGACTTACCCAATTATTGGGAAGCAAAATTGATCAACCATTATTTTATTGGTAAGATCATTTGGCTTTTCTTTTATCCTTTTTTCCAATTATTCAGGTTAGGTAGGATGAAAGAAATTCAGCCATTCAATAAATGGGTTGGATTGAACTGGCTGGTTCAAATTCTTTTTATTACAGGTATTTATTTGTTATCCGGTCCCAAGGGCTTAACCTTTCTGGTGTTGAGTTTTTTCTTTTCTGTAGGATTACATCCGTTAGGAGCCAGGTGGATCCAGGAACATTATTTAACCAAGGGCGAGCAGGAAACTTATAGTTATTATGGCGTGTTAAACCATGTTTCATTCAATGTAGGATACCATAATGAACACCATGATTTTCCTTCCGTACCCTGGAACAAACTTCCGCAAATTCGTGCCAAAGCACCTGCTTTTTACAATACACTCACTTACCACACTTCCTGGACCAAACTACTGATCCGTTTTATTTTTGATAAGGAACTTTCCCTGTTCTCACGCATAGTAAGAACCAATAGGGGCAAGGTATTATTGACCGATGCTTCTACTCCGGATGTAGTTGAATAGCAGCTTATTAGCTATATCACTGTTTGCACATTAACAATGCTTTTGCATTAAAATTTTGTTCACTCAGTATCTCGCCGTACATTTGCACCCGAAACTGAGCGACGAAGTATTAATAAGTCTCATGGGTGATTGAATCCTGTAGCATCTTCTAACGGTTGAACTGGTTGTTATACCCTCTGTTCCGCTCAGCATAAAATAGTAATAAAAACGAAGATATTATGAAGAGTAATGTTATGCCCTCTATTGTACAAATAGAGCCGAATGAATTAAAACAATTGGTAACTGTAGTAAATGAAACAGTTGCAACAGGAATGATCAGTGTAAAAGCTAAAAGAATGGCCACACAAAGATTTGGACTTGCAGACCTCTGGAATATCCAGCGTGGTATGAAGCGTGCGACAGATGTAAGAAGAAATTTCTAATTTTTTTGAAAGATATAAATCATTGATTGTAAAACCTGTTACAGATCTTAATTAAACTTGCTTGCAGAGGATCAACATGCCTCTGTAAGTAAGCTTCATTTTTTTGAAAGGGAGAACCATTGTGCCACATTGGGTATATCCCATCTTGTGGTAAAAGCTAATCGCTTCTATACTGCTGTCCATTGCTTTTAAAAATAGATGTCTTTGGTTATTTTCAAGGGCTGTCTTTTCTGCCAGTAGCATCAGTTGTTTACCGATGCCTTTCCCTGCTGCGCTTTTGTGCAAATAAATTCTTTCAATTTCAAGGCCATTTTCATGTCCTTCCAATGGTGCATCTAATTTTAGTTTGAGATAACCAACCGCCTCGGAATTTTCATACACCATAAAATGCAGGTTGTTCTTGTCTGCCAGTTCCGTAAATAGTTTGTCAGGATGGTAAGCATATTCATCCTGGTACCAATCGGCGCCGCCCGGTTCCCATAAATGCAGGTAATATTCCTTGTAAATATTCTTGGCCAATACAGACAGGGCTTCCGCTTTATCCGTGCCAATTTGTTGTGTGTTAAACATATTTGCTAAAAAAAGAATGTCAGACTAAATAGTGGCAATTAAATGGTTTATAAAAGCTGACTTAAAGTTGTTTTCAGTGAATGTTAACTGCATTAAAATTTAATAAACCGTGCCCTGGTGCCTTGGTGTGCATTTTTTTCACACTAAGGCACAGTATTATATAAACTTGTTTTAAAGTACAATAGTTTTGAAAATCATTATTTGTTTTCTGTAAGTGTTACCTGTATTTTATCTTTTGCTTCCTGCGAGAGCGTAAGATCTGCATGAACATGAGGTGCCTGCTTAGCCATAAATTCAGTTTGCAGGTCAAAATGCCTGCACACACTGCATATAGCCAGATGTGCATTCAGTTTTAATCTATTGAAAAAGCCCAGCTTTTTTTCTTCTTTTTTTGAAAGCAGATAAGTTGCTTCCTTACAGCTGATACTCAACCATTTCATGGGCATTATTTTAGTTGTAACCAATTTTTCTCCAAACAATTCCGCAGCTGCAATTTAGATCTGTGTATCAGTACCCAATAATTAGACGAACTGAGGCCTAGAGCCTTACAAATAGTGGCTGAGTCTAACTCTTCCATGTATTTCATCACAAAAACGGATTGCTGTATGTTCTGCAGCTTATTTTTACAGGCTTCAAAAACCTTGTAAAAGTCTTTGTAGTCCAGTAATTGCTGAAAATCAACACCCCAATCGCATGGCGCATCTTCACCGGTCCAGTGATCCGCCTCATCAAAAAAAGTATCTGAAGAATCCTGAGAAGAGAGTGGTTGCATGATATCCCGCGACTTTTTGCGGTAATGGTCTATGATCTTATTTTTTAAGATGGAATAGAGCCAGCTTTTTTCTGAAGCTTCGCCCTTAAAGCTATCCTTAGCTTTCCAGGCACTTAAAAAGGTTTCCTGCACCAGATCTTCCGCAAGATTGCTGTCATTAACCCTTGGTATGGCATAACTATATAAGGCATCAGCATATAAGGCTACCCATTTATCCGGATTCAATAAAGATGTATGCATATTGGTTACTAAGGCATGAAAATACTGAATTCTTACTCCTGCCTAACTATTTTATCGCTTATGTTTGTGCTAATGGAAGTTTTCACGCAAACCAGTCGGATCATCATTTCCTGTCATAAATGGCTATCTCCAGCATTGCAACAGGAAGTAAAAGAATTGGGATTTACCATCGATAGGGCCTTTCAAACTGGTGTTGAATTACAGGGAACGCTTAAAGATTGCATCAAACTAAACTTGCAATTACGATGTGCCAGTCAGGTGATGTATTCGCTGAAAAGCTTTGCCTGCAATGGTCCTGACGAATTGTATAAAAGTCTGGTGACCGTAAACTGGGAAGCTTATATTGAGCCCGATGGTTATTTTTCTGTTACCAGTAATGTTTTTCATACCAGTATTCAAACCAATTTATTTGCGAATCTGCGCGTAAAAGATGCGGTGGTAGACAGGATGCGGGAAGTATCCGGAAAGCGACCATCAACCGGTTCTGAACTAAGCGGTGCCGTATTTTACCTCTATTGGAAATATGAGGAAGCGGAGGTTTTTATTGATACTTCCGGTGAAACACTGGCCAAGCATGGTTATAGAAAATTACCCGGTAAAGCGCCCATGCTGGAAGCCCTGGCTGCTGCTACTATTTTAAGTACAAAATGGGATAAGGAATCCGTTTTTGTAAATCCTATGTGCGGTTCTGGCACACTGGCTATTGAAGCAGCTTTGATAGCTACCAATAGACGCCCAGGTTTATTGAGGAACCATTATGCATTCATGTTCATAAAAGGATATGAAGCTGAATGGTATTTGCAGGAAAAGCAGTTGATGGAAAATCAGGTTAAAACTATCACTAATGTAAAGATCATTGCTTCAGATATCAGCAGCGCTGCTATTTCCACAGCACGCATCAATGCTCAGGCTGCAGGTGTGGATGACCTGATCTGTTTTGAAGTTTGCGATTTTGAAAAAACAAGTACCCCTGATTCATCCGATGGTATCATCATGTTCAACCCGGAATATGGTGAAAGATTGGGCGATGAAATAGAACTGAATGCTACCTATGCACGCTTAGGCGATTTTTTAAAAAATTCCTGCAAGGGATATACGGGCTATGTTTTTACGGGAAACCTGGACCTTGCCAAAAAAATTCGCCTCAAACCCAGCAGGCGTATAGAGTTTTTTAATGCCACCATTGATTGCCGACTGTTGGAATATGAATTATATGCGGGTACGAAACGCGTAGATAAAATTGTTTCGCCTGAATAAACCCGGCATTTAGTTTTTATAAACAGTACATTGTTTTGACAAGCTTATTTTTTAAAGGCTTCTTTCCAAAAACTATAGGGATTAAAGGTTGCCATGGCAAGAAGCTGGAAATACATGTGCTTTGCGCCATTGATCACTTCAAACTGATGGGTGATCTTTGCTTCATTTAAAGTATTATGAAAATAAGTAACCTGGGGCAGGTATCTATCTTGACTCCCTACCAGTAAACGAATTTTGGTTTGATTCCTGATCTTTTGTGCATTATTTTTTAAATGGGTGGATGCACTATTGGCTACAAAATAAGCTTCATCAAATCCATATTGCTCCTTGAGTTCATCTGTTGCATCTTTCATTTCCATTAAAGAAGGTGCCAATGCTGATACTGCACCAAATAGTTCCGGATACCTGAAACCCAGTTGCAGTGCGCCATCACCGCCCATGCCCATGCCTTCAATGCCCCGGCCATTTCTATTATTAATGCTGCGGTAACTGGCATCAATATGTTTGATCAGGTCTTTGGTAATGAGTTTCTCAACAGATTTTTTACCATCCTTGCTATCTATATATCCAACTGAAGGCAGGGCTTGCACAAAAACAAGAATGGCTTCCGGCATGAGTCCGCTTTTCATGGCGCTGTCAAGTTTGATAGCCATCCAAATGCCATCTCGCTGATTGCCCTTTTCGTCGTGCAACCAATAAATTACTGGGTAACGCATATTGGTTGTAATGGAATAGGTAGGAGGTAGCAATAATAAATAACTGGCTTCTGTTTTTGGTCCGCGTGTTGGGGAAGGGTAGAGGTGGTATTCGAATCCTTCTGGTATTTTTTTAACAGGGTCTATCCATTCAAGAGACTGGGACTGTGCATTAGACTCTGTTAAATGAAGTAAGGCATTT
>CALRUV010000051.1:0-17537 GCA_943371455.1 Chitinophaga pinensis
CAGGTGGATTTATTGGCGGTCATTTGGTAAAAAAACTAAAAAGACAAGGTCATTGGGTGCGGGGAGTAGATTTAAAAATGCATGAATACAGCCATTCCCCTGCGGATGAATTTATCATTGGCGACTTAACCGAACAATCTTTTGTAAAAGAAGTAGTTGACCAACCTTTTGATGAGATTTATCAATTGGCTGCAGATATGGGTGGTGCTGGGTATTTATTCACCGGAGAGAATGATGCCAATGTGATGCACAATTCTGCCCTGGTGAATTTAAACGTCATCCAGCAAGCCAATTTAGTTGGGGTTAAAAAAATATTTTATTCTTCCTCAGCTTGTATTTATCCCTCTTATAATCAGGAAGATCCAGCCAATCCAAAATGCTCAGAAGATTCGGCTTATCCTGCATTACCTGATAGTGAATATGGATGGGAAAAATTATTCAGTGAACGTTTATATTTAGCATTCAATAGGAACTATGGAATGGATATGCGTATTGCGCGTTTCCACAATGTTTTTGGCCCTGAAGGCACTTTTATGGGTGGCAAAGAAAAATCACCTGCTGCTATTTGTAGAAAAGTGGCTGAAGCTGATGAGAATGGGTCCATTGAAGTATGGGGGGATGGTTTACAAACCAGGTCGTTTTTATACATTGATGAATGTTTGGAAGCAGTAGAAAGATTGATGGCATCAGATTTTATTGGTCCGGTAAATATTGGTTCCGAAGAAATGGTTTCCTTAAACCAATTGGCTGAATTGGTAATGCAAATTGCCAATAAGCCATTACAAATTAATAATATTGACGTGCCTTTTACAGGCGTTAGAGGCAGAAATTCTGATAATAATTTAATTAAGAAACAGCTCAATTGGGCTCCCAGCAAACCTTTAAAAGAAGGATTAAAAAAAACCTATGAATGGATCAATTCACAGGTTCAAGCCTTTGCGGCAACGGAGCTAACTCGATAATCATGCGAAAATTCCTGATTCGTTTTTTTAAGCCGCTAAAAAAATATTACTATCGTTTTTCCTTTGATTGGCAAAAACGTGATTCCCTAAATCAGCAATTGCAAGTTCAATTACTGAACCAATATCGCCTTTTAAAGCAACAGCAAAATCTACCTCCTTTAAATGAAACGGGTTTTAGGGTATATTCTCAATTTGAAGAAGATGGTTTGTTATTATTTGTTTTTTCAGTGATTGGTTTTCAATCAAAAAAAGTTGTGGAAATCTGTTGCGGCGGCGGGATAGAATGTATGGCTGCTAATTTAATTATCAACCATGGCTTTGAAGGATTTTTATTTGACGGTAATCAGGTGAACGTTGCCAATGCCAATGCTTTCTTTAAAAGTAAACAGGATTGTTTGCTTTATGGTCCAAGGATTAAGAACGCCTGGGTAACCAAAGAAAATGTAAATGAGTTACTCAATAATATAGGCGCATCTGGTGAAGTAGATTTATTTTCTTTAGATATTGATGGCAATGATTATTGGGTTTGGGAAGCCATAAATGCTATACAACCCAGGGTTTGTATTTTTGAAACACAAAATATAATTCCCTCCCAATTAAGCATCACCATTCCTTATAGTCCCAATTTTTATTGCTGGGATAAAAAAGGGTATGAACAGGACTTTAGAAGTGTTTCTTTATTAGCCATGACCAATTTATCTAAAATGAAAGGCTACCGTTTAATTGGTGCACATCGCCACGGGTTTAATGCTATTTTCATGCGCAATGATATTGGATTGAATGAATTTCCTGAAGTATCTGTAGAATCTGTTCATCAAAATTATTGGACAAGGCATTGTCAGGAAACCATTTGGCCACATGTAAAACATATGGGATGGGTGAATGTATAGTAGTATTTGCCTGGAATGGTAAAGACAATATTTTTAAACATATACTTTGGGATGCTAATCCCGTATTTAAAGTTGCCCTATTTAATTATTCAGGGAATAGCGCAGTTCCAGTTCTTCCGATTAATAGCCATTTTGATTATCTTTTAAATGTAAAAACTGAATTCAAAGGCAGTTTGATCAATGAAGTACAGAAACACTTTCGAGCAAATGCTGCCATTGATTATATTGGTTTTATAGATGATGATCTGGCTATTTCCATCTCAGGGATCAACCAATTATTTGCCATTGCGTATCAGGAAAATTTGGATGCATTTCAACCAGCTACTACTTCTGAAAGTTTCATGAGTCATGCATTCACTTTACAAAAGCCAGATATAATTTGGGAGCCTACTCATTGGGTTGAAATCATGTGCCCATTTTACCGAAAAAATATTTTTGATGCGGCTGCAGAATTTTATCCATCCTGTATTTCGTCCTATGGTATAGACCGGTATGCGATTCCTTATTTTCAAAAATTATTGGGTAACGATAAAACGGCTATTATACATGCAGTTCCTGTAACACATTTAAAGCCTATCACCAATGGCAATCGATCTTTTTCAAATGGGTTGTCTGCAATTGAAGAAGGAGAATTGATCAGGAAGGAATTACTCAAAAGAATCAAATTGTCTCATTCCAAATTATTTTCAAAATCATTTTTAAAAAGTGTATTTGAATACCGCTCTTTCAGATGGGAAAAATGGCGCTGGGATTTGAAACGATTAATAGGGTATAAATCATAAATATAGGATTAAATATTTTTCAATTTTCGTCTCCATTACCATTTTTAAACAATTATTTTTATTTTGCTCCCTAATTTGAATGCTTTACGATTTTTTTTAGCATTAGTAGTGTTGATTTTTCATGTTCCATCTATTTCAAGAACTATTGGATTTAATTATTTTGATGATTCTCCTATATTTCATAAAGGAGAATTAAGTGTTTATTATTTCTTTACACTTTCGGGATTTTTAATAATAAGGCTTATCTATCTTGAAATTGAAAAAACAGGAAACTTTAATCTTTTAATTTTTTATAAACGTAGAGCTGGCAGAATAGTCCCATTATATCTACTTGTACTTTTTATTGGTATATTTTTATATCAGTTTTTGCTTCCTTTTTTGGGAATTCCTTTTGATGTTGAATATTCACTTTTTGAAGTATTATTTTATAATATTTTCTTTCTATCAAATGTATTCAAAATATTATATCCAGAATTAGGAGGAATATTAAGTGTTCTCTGGAGTATAGGTGTTGAGGAACAATTTTATTTAATTTGCCCTCCTTTATTATTTTTTTTAAAAAAAAGAATGTCTTTTATAATATGCTTGTCGTTGCTAACACTTTTTTTTATTTTAATACCTCAATTTTATAAGTACAATAGCTATTTTTTTTATTTCACATTTGGCGGTTTAATTTCTATCTTATCCGAAAGCGGTATTTTAAAATGGTTAAATATAAAAATCTTAAAACTATTATTTCTATTATTATTTTTAATCAGCTTTTTTACAAATTTATTTAATGTTCATTCAAATATTCTATTTCATTTAATAAATATGATAATTAGTGGACTCTTTATATTTTCAATTTCAAACAATCCACTTTTTCAAGTGAAGAATCAATGGGTAAATTACATGGGTAAGATTTCTTATGGAATTTATCTTTATCATATGGTAGTTCTAACTGGTATATTATTTGTACTTAAAAAAGTATCTAATCATACTTTATTTAGTAATAGCACTTTGCAAATTATTGGCATAAATCTGTCTACTATTTTTATCACAATTATTATTTCCTCAGTATCTAATAAATATTTTGAAAATCTATTTTATAAATCAAGAATTGAAATTATCTCTAAATAGATTAAATGTGTTATTTTAGTTATTATGAAGTGGACCTGGTTTCGTAAATTTCTTTGGATTGATACACGATTTAATTTTATTGGAAAACTAAAGCTACATGCCAATTTATTAGATATTGGCAGTTCTAATGGTGAAACCCTTACACATTTTCACGAAGCTCGACCCGACTTACAATTATTTTCAACTGATATTGCTGGTACACCTGAAAATTATCCTACTAAAGCGCAGTTTCACCGAGCGGATATTACTAAAGATGCAATGCCATGGAACGAAGCTTCCATGGATGGTATTACATGTATGCATCTCGTTGAGCATATCAATTCTTTTAATTATTTTTTTCAGGAATGCTTTCGTCTATTAAAGCCAGGTGCTTTTTTATATATAGAAACCCCACATCCCAAAACTTTGCTACTTTCAATGCCTTATTTGGAACAGGCAGGAAAATTTACCTACAATTTTTGGGATGATCTTACCCACCAACAAATTATGCCTATCGGAAAAATTGCAGCACTCGCTGCACCTCATGGTTTTTCCGTTGTCAAAGTAGGTACTTCCCGCAACTGGCTTTTCGCCTTTTTATATCCTTTTTCTTTTTTGTTGTCTCCTAGAAAAAAAATCATTTCCCGCGTTCATTTTATCGGATGGAGTAGTTACATCATTCTAAAGAAAAATTAATTTCTGCAATTACAATTCTATTAAAAAAGAATACAAGAATGATAGTAGGGATAATAAAATTTAGTATTCGCATGCAATAAACTACAAAATATTATATTTAAAGCTTTAAGAATTTTCCCGATAGCATTTTGCCACTAACCTTATCTATCAATTGCAATATGTATAAACCAGTTTTTAATTGTGTTAAGTCAATCAAGTTGGATTGTGAAGAGATTGTTTTATTTAATAAGAGCTTGCCATCCAAAGTATAGATGCTGGCATATTTATCTGTTGAATTGCCATTGATAGTTAATCCGGTGACCACAGGATTTGGGTAGAAAGAAATTTTATTTCCTTCTAAATACATATTACTGCTTTTATATTGTAAGTAGGAAGCATCATTCATTTGTAATTGTATACGCCAAGTTTCTGTACTTAAGGGGATAGTATAGGTTGAAGGATCGGTTGAAACTAGAATAGTATTCCTGCCGAGTGATGTCAAACTATTTTTCTCTTTGTATATGGCACCATTTATTGAAATAGCATAGTAATCTGCGGCTAAGATCAACTGACCATTGGTGTTATTGGGAACCCGGATAGTATGCGATATATCTTTTTCTTTTCTCGTAAATTCACTACTAATAATACCTTGTTTGGAAGGAAGAGTTAAGGAACTGCTGGTGAGTTTACCGTAATTTGGTTGTACTGATATGGTACTAAATCCATTTGTGGTGGACCTTATTCCATGAATCCATTTTGGAAATAAATATAATGCAGCACCACTCCATCCATGATTAGCCGTTCTGGGTAATTTATTTTCTCTGGGCATTTGCCAACCTTCCCAAACTGTTGAACTAGTTTGTGATTGAATCATGTAAGAATACCGATTCTTAAATCTGATCAAAGCGCTTTCTTGCCTGCCTATTGTACAAAGCGCTTCAAACACAAATTGCTCCATATAAGGGCTTGCATTTTGAACAGTTTCAAAAACCTCCATTAATGTTGCATAATCATTTTTTTCTGCAGCACCGCTCAAAACTGCAAATGCTTGTACACGCTCATCAGGTGAATTAATATGATTATTTGATGCGAAATAGCCACCTTTCCATAAATTATTTCGAATAGCTGTTTTTAATTTTATGTATGATTGCTCATAGAATAAAGTACCTGCCCCATCATTCACCATCTTACTTAGCTGAATCATTGTTTTAAGACTGTTTAAAAACAGCATATTGTATAATCCAAGTTCATCAACGTTTCCACCCCAGTCTCCCCAATTCCATCTGTTACCTCCCTGGCGGGGGAGTATTAAGCCTTCGGTATTGTATAGCCAAAAACTAAAATTCAGTTTTAACGAGGGGTACAACTCCTTTAACATCGAGGTATCTCCTGAATGCAACAAATAATTTTCAATACCATATTCACTGATTAATAATAAAGTTTGATCAGGTATTTCAATGTTGCTATTTCCTACAGGAATGAGAGAGTAAAAATCGTGCACTGGCGTGCGCCATTGGGTAAATTCCTGGTACCATTTAGTAGATAAGGCTTGTGCACGCTGGTCTAATGTATAAAGGGATTGCAGCGATAATGAAACTAAATCACCCGTCCATCCACCACGTTCTCTGTCTGGGCAATCCATCCAATTGTCCCGCATGGATAAAGTAAGTGTATTCAAAGATTTTTTCCAAAGTGTATTTAAGTTTTCATCAGATGAATGGAACTTCCCTATGACGGAAGTAGCATATTCAGACTTCTTATAACTCAATTTCTCTACTTTTATACCTGCAGGAATCTCATAATAAACAAATTCCCCATTCAGCCAAATAGGGCAATCAAATTCCTGCAAACCTAATTTGGTAATATATTCAACCTCTAAAATGGGCTCTGCATTGATTTGATTATTATCCGTATAAATTTTTATTTTTTCTCCTGCTCTTGTTGCATTTATTTTAAGATAGGGATGCATTTGAATATTCTTTGGCAATTTCATTTGATAAATTGCCAATCCGCTATTAGAAGTCATAGCGCTATCGTTGTATTTGCTTAATTCGCTAAATAGGAAAAACGGTATAGGTCTTGATACCAACCCTCCCCAGGGAGCATCACCGGCATTTCCTATTTCTATGCTTTGCTTGAAGGGTATAGCATAATCAGTTTGCCAGTTACTGATGTCATTTCTTGCATCGTATCTTAAACTTGATTCTGCTAATCGAGCATTGGGTTGTTTTTCAGCAAGCTGGTAAGCAGTTAAAATTTGCGCCTGCCAGCTTTGATCTGTAGCAATGGATGAGAAAGAGGGCAATGATTGCACCAGTAAACCAGCTTTACCACTGTTTAGATGTGAATAGCCACTCTTGCCAAAATGCCAAAGTAAAATAGCTATACTATTTTGTCCAATTGATAAAAATGGTGCAATATTGATTGAATCTATATATGATCCGTTTCTGGACGGCCCATTTTTTAATCCACCTTCTTGTAATACTATTTTACCATTGATCCAGAGCCAATATTTGGTATCCGCTGCTATTCTTATGGGAACAATGGAATTAACTTGATTGAGTGTGATATTTTTTCGAAACGCAATCCAGGTGTTTACATTATTAACACCTGGCTCATTACTTGTAATCCATTTTCCATCCCAAGGTTGGGCATTACTGGCAATAGAAACAGCTAAAATAAAAAGAAATAATACACTGAAACGTTTTATAATCATAACAATAAATTACCGTAAACCAATAGACATTCCAATTTGAAAAGTTTGGCTACTAGCTGCAGTGCCATTGGCAAGGGTTTGATTGAGCCATTGATAGCTGCTTGTAAAATAAAAATTATTTAACCATTCATAGGATGCTTGAAAAAATATGTCTGTTCTTTTCTTTTGATAATCGAATAAAAATCCAGGTTGTGGTTCTGCAATATATTGTTGCGCAATAGTGCCAGGACCTCCTTTTCGGATATGCTGATAACGTAAATATGTTTTTAGTTTTGGTATAGGGGTGTATTTGATAAACATGGTGGTTCTATCAAAATTATTACCCATCCAATCTCCTAATGAATTTTGATATTGCGTATAAAACTGTGCAGGTAAAAGATTACTGTAAACAAATGGGTTTACGCGTGTATACTCGGCACCAACTGTTAGATATGGAATGAAAAAATCGGTCATAGATCCGCCAATGGTGTAACCCAATTGGTTTCTTGCTTTTGCTTTATTCAACATTTCTGATACCCTAATTTCATCTATGAACAAGGAACCATATAAATGGGTGTTCTTTACATGATTACGCGAACTTAGCTGAAGAAAAAATTGTCCATTCGATCCTGCATTTATTAAATAGTTGCTTCTGTTAT
Organism: Chitinophaga pinensis; assembly: GCA_943371455.1. Taxonomy (GTDB): domain Bacteria; phylum Bacteroidota; class Bacteroidia; order Chitinophagales; family Chitinophagaceae; genus Sediminibacterium; species Sediminibacterium pinensis_J. Next base: position 7,762 of record CALRUV010000051.1, read on the forward strand.
TGTCATATATTTTAAAAAAAATGATTGGAATTAAAAATCCGATGTCTACTTTATCACTGTACACGATTGATTCTCCTACTGCAATATCTAATCCTTTAATAGGCTTAAATATCAGCGTATGAGTAGCCATGTATTTGGGTATATACTGAATACGTACTTCACCAGTTCCTGTACCTACAGTACCTGTGTTATAGCTTGCACCAGAGTCTATAATATTAGAATTCAACCAGGCATGAGTATAATTAAATTGCAACCATTTAAAGGGCTTATAATCAAATCTAATTTGTGGATAGGTGGGTGCCTTATCTGAAAGAACAATCCTTCCATTTTCTCCATATCCCCATAATAAATGATCTTTTCCCAGGCTGATAGTGCCATTCTTCCAGGAATAACTAATACTTGCCCTGATCTCACTATAATTCTGACTTGTAGGACTCGGGTTGTTCAATTTGATGATGCCAGGTTCGGGGCTCTCTTTTCTAAGTGTATCAATTCCATTTCCTGTTTCGGTATAGTCTCTGTAATAATATTGGAATCCAAATCTTTTGCTTTGCCCCCAAAAATGTATACCACTACTCTTTTGTGTGATGCTTTTGCCGCTACCTGTTATACTATTCCAGCTACCCATTGCATCAGCATTGAGTTGAAAATCTTTGGTATTGATAAACAACCCTCTTAATCGTTTATTAGCATCTCGCTTTACTATATGAATTTTAGCTGAATCATTTGAATTGATTGGTTGAAATTCCTGCAAATAAAAGGCCAATTCTTTTCTTTCTAAAGCTGATAATACTGAAGATTGATTTTTTAATTGTAATAATAATTCCCCAATTTGTACACGACTGATTGGGCGAATGATATCCTGAAAATCAATCAACCCCTTTTGCGATAATCGGTATAGATATGGATAGACTTCGCTATTTGAATTCTCCCAAATAGTTTGGGCATTACTATGGAAGCTTGTAATTGCAAAACATACAATGCATCCTATTTTGATGATATTAATACGCATTCTGATCGCCTCTAATTATGTTGATGATTGTTTGTAAAATAATCTGGCAATCAAGCCAGAAAGTCCAACGATGGATATAGTATAAATCGAAATTCACCCTTCTTTGCATATCACCCAAATTCTTGGTTTCGCCTCTGCATCCATTCACTTGCGCCCAACCACTGATACCCGGTAATACAATATGCCTTAACATATAATTTTCTACTGTTTGCATGGATTCAATATTTAAAGGTGTTGGGTGAGGGCGTGGACCTACCACCGACATATTGCCCAACAATACATTTAAAAATTGGGGCAGTTCATCTAAATTAGTCTTGCGCAGAAATTTTCCGATCCATGTAATTCTGGGATCATTTTTTGTAGCCTGGTTATATTTCCCTTGTTCGTCTATATCGGTACTTTCCTGAAACATAGTTCGGAATTTAAAACAAGTAATTTTTTCATTATTCAAGCCCCATCTTTCCTGCTTGAAAAATATAGGTCCTCTTGATGTTAACTTAATAAATAGTGCAATTAAAGGGAAGAGGACAATCCCAACAGTAAAAAAAACGAGTATTGAGAATATAATATCAAAAATCCTCTTTATTGTTCTGTTCTGCCACTGGTCTAAGGGTAATTCTACCACACTGATGGTTGGCATCATACCAATATTGTCTACAGTTATGGATGTTGATGCATACTGTTGTAAATCGGGTAATATTCTCGCTTTTATTCTGTGAAAATCACATAATTCTAAGCAACGTTGAATACTTGCGTAATCGCTATTGGGTAATGCAATAACCACTTCATCAATAACTTCTTTTTTTAAAACACTATTCAGGGATTCTATATTTCCATAATACTTACAACCATTGATATTCGCTTGTTTTTCATCAATGATTCCCACACACTCATATCCATAATAGTAATATTTATTAATGGTTTCATAGAAGTTAATTGCAGCTGGTGAAGAGCCTACCAGTAATATTTTATCGTATAATTTTCCCTGATGTAAAGCTGCATGAATACTTTTTCTTAAAAAATATTTAATCAAGGAAATATTAATAAATATATTTCCTAAATATGTGATTAAAAATTCTGTTGTGTAAGGTGGGTTTAACTCAATAAAAAATAAGGTAGAACTTAATAGAATTGCAAGTAGTAAAGTGTTGTAAATAATGAAGATTATTTCTTCTGAAAATTTATTAGATCTTCTGTCTGCATAAAGCTTGGAAAATTGAGAAAGAACATACCAAAAAATAAGAGAAATTAGGATGAAAACAAAGCTGAATCCATTAATTAAATTATCGAAAAAAAATAATGATACTACATAGGCAATTATTATTGCCAAAGCATCTGCTAAATATCTTGTTATCTTGAAATAGTTCTGTTTATTTTTCATAATAGGAAACTCAGCGAAAAGTAATACAAATTGCATTTATTTAACCCGTGAAGATAGCTAAAATACCCCTATTGTATTTTTGCTGTCACGAACCTGAGATATCCTTAATCAGACTGATAATCAATTTTATAAGCTATAAAGGATTTATTTAATCCGATAATTTTTTCAGTATAAACCTTGGATTGAGGAAATAAAGTGCACATTTCACGCTTAGAAAGCAACCTTATTTCATTTACTTGGTTGATGGCATCAGTCGAATTTTTTTGTTTGGGAATATGTCCCAGGTTAAAATTTTGCGTAAGCCATTTTTTTAATTTAAATGGAAAATATTGAAATGCCGGAAACACCCAATGTGGCTCTATTGGAAACCAATAATTAGGGCTTTGAATAAAATGCCATTTCCCAACCCTGTGCACTTCTTTTGCCATTTTCTGTTGATTTTCCCAAGTAAAAAGGTGTTCAATCACTGAATTTGAAAACACTAAATCGTATTGTTGATCTTGTATTTCAAGCATATTAGTAGCATCACCTTGTATTGCATGAAAGGGAGGAGCAACTGATGGAGGATTTCCCAAATTAAAAAGGGTAATTGAAATATCAGTTTCTTTGAACTGCATGGATTCCCAAAATTCAGTAGTTCCGCCAATATCTAATATGCTGAGGGGTTTCTGTAATTTTTTTATTTCAGACAAGAAAAATTCAAAACGTTTATTTCTAAATCGATGAGAAACTGATTTTTTATTTTTATTGTCTGAAAAATAATTAATTATCGTTTTATACTTGGTCATATTTGCATGTTATCAGGTATCTCACAAAAAAACTTTTAACTTGTCTTTACTTATTAGTTTACTTTTTTTATTTTAAAGGTCATATTGGAATGAAAATGAAACCTTAATGATTTAACGATTTACCATTAATTCTTCCTGAATCATCTTTTCAATAACTTCTTCCATAAAAATAGTAGCCTTCCAGCCTAATATTTCAGCAGCTTTTTTTGGGTTCGCCTTACCAATTCTTAAATCTGTTAGTCGCATTAAGGAAGGGTCTGTTAATACATGTTCTTCAGGTATAAGTCCAAGTTTCGAAAATGTAATCTGAATGAAATCATGTAATGAATTTGATTGTCCTGTAGCAATTACAAAATCATCGGGAATTTCTTGCTGCATCATCTGCCACATGGCTACTACATATTCGGGTGCCCATCCCCAATCACGATAGATATCTGTATTACCCAAAAAAAGCTGTTCCCTGCTACCTTTATGTATTCGGCATGCTGCTGATATGATTTTTTTTGTAACAAAATTCTCTTTTCTCAAAGGAGATTCATGGTTAAATAATATTCCGGTACACGCATAAATATGATAGGCTTCCCTGTAATTCGCTAATTGCCAAAAAGCTGTTGCTTTGGCAACTGCATAAGGACTTCTTGGCCGGAAGGCTGTTTCTTCATCAGCTGCTTTCCCCAAAGTATCACCAAATGATTCACTGGAGCCTGCATTGTACAATTTAATGGGTAGTCCAATAAATCTTATTGATTCCAAAAGATTCAAATTACCCATGATAAAACTTTCCAGGGTTTCTACCGGCTGTTCAAAAGATAAACCCACCGAACTTTGTCCCGACAAATTATATATCTCATCAGGTTTGATTTTCTGGATGGTTTGCAGTGTATTTCTAAAATCTGTGGTATTAAGAGAAACCAATTGTATGTCTTTCTTAATATTTAGTTTTATCAGATTCTGAAAACTGCCCGATTGCGCATCTCTAGATCCGCCATAAACTTCGTAACCCTTTTCAAGAAGTAATTGAGATAGATATGAGCCATCCTGACCTGAAATTCCACAAATAAGTGCTTTTTTCATCTATATTTTATTGAGAATTTGTCAATATAGCCCTTTGAAATGGCATGCGAATTTATTCAATTTACTTATAGCATTAAGTAAGCATTCCCTTTGTTTATGATATATTTTCTTTTTTCCGTATCTGTAATTTGGTTCATCTTGGTACAGAAAAGCTATTTTTGCTGATATGATTTCAGGTCTTCCACCCGTAAAAATAATCAATCAATCTACAAACCCTTTACCAGCTTATGCAACTGATGGATCATCGGGTATGGATATTTCGGCCTTTCTTGCTGAACCTGTTTGCCTTAAACCCCTGGAAAGACAATTAATACCTACCGGCTTATTTCTAGAAATACCCCAGGGTTTTGAGGTTCAAATCCGCCCTCGCAGCGGCCTGGCCATCAAACAGGGCATTACCTGTTTAAATACGCCAGGTACCATTGATGCGGATTATCGTGGTGAAATAAAAGTAATTTTAATCAACCTTTCATCTGAAGAACAAACCATTAAAACGGGCGATCGTATTGCGCAAATGGTTTTGCAGAAAGTAGAAAAAATCGATTGGCAACCAGTAACAACCATTAACGAAACAACCAGAGGAGCCGGAGGTTTCGGCCACACAGGCAAATAATATTTGATTATGAAACAATTCCTGTTCCTATTATTATTGGTGCTTGCATTTTCCTGTAAAACGGTTAAGAAAACGCAGGTAATCCAGGAAGCCATTACTAAAAAAGATACCGCCCAAACCATTGTTATCAAAGAGTCGCCCAAAATTGATTCTGCTGCCATCGTTAGGGATATCCTAGGTAAAGTGGTTAGAAGCAAGATCAATTTTGAAACCTTTAATGCCAAAGTAAAAGTTACCTATGAAGGCTTAGAGAAAAGCGATACCTATATTATATACCTAAGCATACGAAAAGACAGTCTGATTTTGATTAAAGTTACCGGAACAGTTATGGGTATCAGGGGTCTTGGATTGCAAGCGAAAATCACAAAGGATAGTGTAGTGGTGGTTCAATATGCAGGGGAACAATCAGTCAAAAATCGCTCTATCAGTTATTTACAGGAGGTTACACAGATTCCTTTCGACTTTACCACTATCCAGGATATCTTAATTGGGAACCCGGTGTTTTTAAATAATAATGTGGTTTCTTATAAGGCAAGTGAGGGCGAGTTACTGGTGCTGATGGTAGGTGATATCTTTAAACACCTGTTAACCCTCGATAACGCTAATTTTTCTATCATGCACAGTAAACTGGATGATGTTGATTTTCAGCGAAATCGCACCTGCGACATCACGTTTAGCAACTATCTGCCCATGGGACCTTACCAATTCGCTACCTTTAGGAGTATTTCCATTGCTGAAAAATCTAAGCTTGACCTCTACCTCGATTTCAAGGAATATACCCTAAATGAACCGTTAAAATATAATTTTGAAGTACCTAAAAAATTCAAGCGAAAGTAAAATAGACGCATCTTAGCAGATTACTTGTAAAAAATAGCAAAACCAAACAAAGCATCATGTTAAAAAGGATCCTGTTTTTCTTTATACTGATTTTCATTTTACAAGCAGAAAGCTATGCACAGCCTTCCCGGGAAGATCTTCAGAAACAGGAAAAGGAAATCCAGAAAGAGCTGGCCGATCTTAACAGACTTTATAATGAAACACTCAATAACAAAAAGATATCCCTGAAACAGTTAGCGATCATCAAAAAAAAGATCAATACCAGGGAAGCATTGGTAAATAGCATCAACAGGCAGGTTAAACAAATGGATGAAACCATTTATCTTAATGAAAGAGACATTTACCGTTTAAGAAAGGAATTGGATACCCTTAAGTTGAAATATGCAAAAAGCATCGTTTTTGCCTATAAAAACCGTAGCAGCTACGAATACCTCAATTTTCTATTTTCCGCGAGTAATTTTAACGATGCCATCAAACGGATTACCTACCTCAAAAGTTATCGCCAGAACAGAGAAACACAGGCAAATACTATTATTAAGTCAGATAAATTATTACAAGATAAGATCTCCATTCTCAGCACTAATAAAAAAGAAAGACTAATCAGCTTACAAGCGCAAAGTGAACAACTTAAGGATTTACAGGAAGATAAAAAAGAACAGGATCAGGTGGTTGCGCAGTTAAAAGGCAAAGAAAAAGAACTCACCACTCAGATCAGGGAAAAAGAGAAGCAAAGACAAAAAGTACAACAGGCTTTTAATGCCATCATTAGAAGAGAAATTGAAGATGCAAAGAAGAAAGAAGCTGCCAGATTAAAAGCTTTGAGTGACCAGAAAAAAGGAAATACAGACAACATAAACAAATCAAATAATACGGTTTCAAAACCAACCAGGGGTCTTTCTAATGAGCCCATTACCGGTGTGGCATCCAGTAATAGTAACAGGGCCTATACACCTTTAGAATCAACTCCCGAAGGATTGGAAATGTCTATCAATTTTGAAAATAACCGTGGCAGACTTCCCTGGCCTGTGTCAACAGGGTTAATTACGGCACATTTTGGTTTGGAAAAAATTCCAGGCACCAAACTTACCAGAAAGACAGATGGTATAGAAATTTCCCTGCCTGTTGGATCTACGGTAAAATCAATCGCCGATGGTAAAGTACTTTATGCGGGTGAAGTAGACGGGGAACAGTTATTGGTTGTGCAACATGGCAAATATTTCAGCGGTTATAATCATTTATCATCTGTAAATGTGTCTGCTGGTCAGGAAGTTAAAGCAGGTTCTGTTTTAGGAAAATCAGGAACTTCTATCGATGGAGAAGGAATGTTGTTATTCATGATCATGAACGATAAAAGTATGCCCCAAAACCCTGAGCCATGGCTAAAACCCCAGAAATAGGGATCTTACAACTTGAATAGTTATTCGCAAAAATCTTACAGCAGACATTGGGGGATAAAGAGGTTATAAAAATTTATACCTTTTTATCCCCCTTCTCATTTTAATCAGTCCCAAAATCCTTTATCTTCAACAAAACGCATACTTCATGAACCAATATATTTTATCATTCGATCAGGGAACTACCAGTAGCAGGGCCATTGTATTTGATCAAAAAGGAAATATAGTTGCTGTTGCCCAAAAAGAATTTGAACAAATCTTTCCCCAACCGGGATGGGTAGAGCATGATCCCAATGAAATATGGAGTACACAATTAGGCGTTGCTGCGGAAGCAGTTACCAAAGCGGGACTTACCGCCAAAAACATTGCGGCAATTGGTATTACCAATCAAAGAGAAACAACGGTACTATGGGATAAAAAAACCGGTCTGCCCATACATAATGCCATTGTTTGGCAGGATCGAAGAACTGCATCTTTTTGTAACCATTTAAAAGCGGAAGGTGCAGATAAAATCATACAACAAAAAACAGGTCTTGTAGTAGACGCCTATTTTTCTGGCACCAAGGTTAAATGGCTGCTGGATAATATTGCAGGAGCACGTGATAAGGCCAATAGGGGTGAACTATGCTTTGGCACCATCGATAGCTGGTTATTATGGAAATTGACCAATGGCAAAGTACATGCTACAGATGTTTCCAATGCATCTCGTACCATGTTATTCAATATTCATACACTTGAATGGGATCAGGAACTGCTGCAATTATTGGATGTGCCTGCTTCCGTTTTACCTGAAGTAAGAAGTAGCAGTGAAGTGTATGGTCATACCCAAAATATCCTTACTTCCGAAAATATACCCATTGCAGGTATTGCAGGCGATCAGCAGTCTGCATTATTTGGGCAGATGTGCACCCATCCCGGAATGGTTAAAAACACTTATGGAACGGGTTGTTTCATGTTAATGAATACGGGCGAGAAGGCGGTGCCTTCTACCAATAACTTACTTACTACTGTAGCCTGGCAAGTAAATGGTGTAACAAATTATGCTTTGGAAGGAAGTGTGTTTATTGCAGGTGCGGTGGTACAATGGTTAAGGGATGGTTTAAAAATTATTCGCAACTCCGGCGAAGTAGAAATACTGGCTGCAGAAGTGGCTGATAGTGGCGGGGTTTATGTAGTTCCTGCTTTTGCTGGCTTAGGTGCGCCTTATTGGAACCAATATGCCAGAGGCACCATCGTGGGTATTACCAGAGGTACTACAGGTGCGCATTTTGCCAGGGCTGCCTTAGACAGCATTGCCTATCAAACTATGGATGTTTTAAAAGCTATGGAAGCAGATTCAGGCATTTCTATCAAAGAATTAAGGGTTGATGGGGGAGCAACTGCCAATAATTTATTAATGCAGTTTCAGAGTGATCTGCTCAATACCAAAGTAGTAAGACCAACTGTTATTGAAACCACCGCTATTGGTGCAGCATACCTGGCAGGCCTGGCTGTTGGTTATTGGAGCAGTACAGAAGATATTCAAAAACAATGGCTAATGGAAAGGACATTCTCGCCATCTATGACGGATGAAACAAGAAATGAATTATCATCGGGATGGAAGAAAGCCGTGAATGCTGCTATAAGCTGGAGTATTTAGTTTTTTTAGATATACTATCCTTCATTCTTTTTTTATATGAAACGCAATTTGTCACTAGAGCAATTATCAATTACACAGGAATGGGATATCATCATTATTGGTGGCGGTGCAACAGGATTGGGCTCAGCACTGGATGCTGCATCACGCGGTTATAAAACCTTACTGGTAGAACAATACGATTTTGCAAAAGGTACTTCCAGCAGAAGTACCAAACTGGTTCATGGAGGAGTTCGATACCTGGCGCAGGGAAATATCAAATTAGTTAGGGAAGCCTTGCGTGAAAGGGCTTTTTTATTAAAGAATGCGGCACACCTTACTTCCGTGCAAGCCTTCATTGTTCCTGTATTTAGTTTATGGGAGAAATTCTTTTATGCTGCAGGATTAAAAATGTATGATCTTCTTTCGGGAAAACTTACGTTGGGTAAAACAAGTATACTTTCAAAAAAAGAAACAGGCAATAAGTTGCCTGCTATGAATACTAAAAACCTGGCGGGTGGTATTTTGTATTTCGATGGTCAGTTTGATGATAGTAGGTTATGCATCGACCTGGCAGTAACGGCTACTAGAAATGGTGCATCCTTACTGAATTATATGAAAGCTGTGGGCTTTCAAAAAACCAAAGATAAAATTACCGGTATCAGTCTTTATGATGCTATTCACGATAAAACCTACCAGGTTAAATCTAAATCTTTCATCAATGCTACCGGCGTTTTTACAGACAGTGTATTACAAATGGATGATGAAGGAAAAGAAGATATCGTTTCACCTTCCCAGGGTATTCACCTGGTGGTTGATGCTCATTTCTTTCCGGGTGATCATGCCATGATGATTCCTAAAACGGATGATGGCAGGGTTTTGTTTGCTGTTCCCTGGCTCGGGAAAGTTGTTATTGGCACAACTGATACGCCCATTGATTTTGCAGCCATCGAACCCAAACCATTGGAAGATGAAATTGAATTCCTGTTAAGCCATATCAATCGTTACACAACTAGTGCTATTAAAAGATCAGATATAAAAACGGTTTTTGCCGGTTTAAGG
>CALRUV010000052.1:0-17296 GCA_943371455.1 Chitinophaga pinensis
AGCTGCGTGATTTTATGACCAATATTTATTTCTTTAGATCGATCTCTTTTAAAATGGCTGCAACCTCTCTAAGTAATAAAGGATAAGCGGGTACGGGCATATTGCCATGGTTAAAGCCCTGCAATTCATAGAGTCGGGTTCTCTGATGGCCTTCCAGTTTCATCATACGGGCGAGGTAGGCATTTTCTTCATAGCGTCCCAGACGTTCCAGTTCCCTATCGCCGGTGATCAATAATATGGGTGGCGCATCAGATCTTACAAAATACAAGGGTGCGTATTTATCAATGGTTGCCTGGGTATTTTTAATGCCACTTTCTTTGCGAATGGTGAAATGGGTAATGGCCTGACCGCTAAAGGGAATCAATCCTGCAATTCTGTTGGCATCTATGTTATAGTGTTGCAAGTATTGTTTGTCTAAAGTGATCATCATACCCAGATAAGCACCCGCAGAATGGCCGGAAACAAATAACAAATTAGGGTTACCTCCATAAGCTGTAATATTTTTAAATGCCCAGGCCACAGCAGCCGCTGCGTCTTCAATATATTTGGGGGCAATTACTTTTGGGGATAGGCGGTATTCAACGCCAATGACGGCATAACCCTTATCCATTAAGGCTTTTGGAATTTCCTTACTTCCTCCCGTAATGCCTCCGCCATGAAACCAGATGATGGTGGCAAAGTCTTTTTTGTTGGTTGGGTAGTAGATATCCAGTTTGCATTGTGACGCTATATAAGCATCTTCCGGAGAATGTTGGTTAGTATAATAGGGTATATCTTTTTTCAAATCATATATGTCCTGCGCATGTAATGAGAAGACAAAAAATAGGAGTAAAAGGGGGAATAGTATTTTCATTGCAGTATTTTATTTCTTGGCAAAGGATGTATAGAATTAAGTAAAATCTTATTGAATAAGAGGTTTCATCAACAACTTGAAGTTAGCACAATATCCTGTAATTGAAGATGACTGATAAGATGGATAGCATTAAATTCAGAAAATGCTTTATTATGGTATCTTCCACGAGGATGTCTCCCGATAGGTGACTCCTCGCTTAGCATCGAACAATATTCATTTTAGTAAAAGGCTTACAAGTTCTGTTGAAACTAATGCGAGAAACGTGGAGTCCATACCGTGAAACATCCGCAGGGAACACGTGGCAATGCTGAATACCCTGGGAATAAAAAACTAATTAAAATCTAATTCCAAAAGAAAATTCTGCAAGGATGTACGGTAAAAGAAACTCTTCTATCAGTAAGACTTACTAAGCAACAGACTTTCCCAATGCCTCAATTATAGCTAACCATTTAGTTCTCTTTGCTTCGGTTGATTTTTTGATACCTGTTAATGCAGTGATCTTTACGGGAGATATACCACAAAATTCTAAAATGCCCTTCTTCATGGAATTATGCCCGGGACTTCGGTACACTAAATAATAATACCATTTTGGTGTGTCCATGGTAACAATCAATCTTGCCGTTTTGCCTTTTAATAATTTCTCAGGTAAGGGGGATGTTTCAAGGTATTTGAAAGCGAAATTTGGCAGAAAGATCCTGTCTATAAAACCTTTGAGCAAGGCAGGATAGGTTCCCCACCAATTGGGATAAACCAGCACCAAATGATCTGCCTGTGTAATCTGAAGCTGCATTTGTATTAAATCTGGTTCCAGTTCCGAAACTACCCTGTAGCCGTAAGTTAGTATGGGATTAAATTGGAGATCAATTAAATGAACCACCGTGCACTGATTTTCAGTTTTGTCTACACCTCTTTTATAGCTTTCTGCTAATGCATAACAAAAGCTTTTCTTATCTGGATGCCCGTTAATGATAAGTACCTTTTTCATGAGCTGATTTTATTTTGGAAAATCAGTCAAATCTAGACCAAGGGTAGCATTCTTTTATTACATGGTTAGATAGCAGATATTGTATAATTAACATATCACTAGTAGAAAAATTAAAATAGGATTAGCTTAGGCCTTAAAAATTTAGTAGACCTGTTTATTTAACTAATAGTATGATAAAGTAAATATTATTTAGGAATGAAGAAAGCACCAGTTGAATCATGGTGTTCTTGAAATTTACCTCTGCAGGGTTACGAAAACTCCTTATGGTCCAACTGATAAAAAAGATAGTAGCAGGAAACATAACAATAGTAAATAGCCAAAAATTAGGTAAGTCCTGTTTATTATGGAAGGATAAATACATAAATAAGGTTGCCAGAAAATAAAGGATTCCGGAAAATAGAAAAGTTCCCCTGATACCCAGCAGTATGCTCATTGTTTTTACACCATCTTTTGCATCGGCTTCGTGCTGGTATATTTGGGTAAGCGGATAAATGGTGCCAATAAAAAAATAACAGGCTATAGCCGAATAGATCACTTCTGGGTTGGAAAAAAGAGCTGCTGATGATAAGCCTAAAATATTCCCTACAAAAATACCCGTTCCCTGGCCCAGGCAAACCATTAGAAAAGAAAGTACCGGGTATTTCTTAAGCCGCACCTGGCGGTTGCTGTATAGTCTCGACACAACTATATATCCCAATACAAATCCGGTAAAACTTAGATTGATGCATAAGGAAAGTACAATGGCAAGAAAATCCAAAACATTGGATACATGCAATAGTAATTTTGTTGGTTTGGGAGGATTTTTTAAAGCACCTATTGGACCATCATCACGGTCGTGGTAACTGTTGTAGGCATTACTGGATGGAAATGCCAGTAAATGCCAAATAATTAACAATAATACTAACTGATAATTTAAAACGGGTTGAATATAGTAAAAGGAAAACAAAGAAATAGGCAAAAGAAACACCGAATAGGGTAGGCGTAATAATTTGACGGTGTTTAGAATGGTATTTTTCAAAGCAGGGTAAAAGTAGGGTTCTTATAGGGGAAAAGTATATAAAGTTGGAAATAATAACGTACAGGTTTAACAGGTATGAGAACCGAGGTTTCCACTCTATAAAAAATCTGTGGTGAACAAGGGGCAGAGCTAGATCTTCTTCTATAATTTAATCCTTAAAATTCAACCCCGCATTAACAAGCGCATCCTTCAAAACAGGAATACTTGAATTACCCATACCATGTAATTCTAAAATAGCTTTTTCTGAATATTTTGAAAGCTGTTTAACTGTTTTAATACCGGCATTCTCCAAAGCCCTTGTGGCAGGGGCATTCAGAAAGGCAAAGAAGCCGTCCTTGGGTTGTAGGGGGGCTTTTTTGGTTATTACTGTTTTTGTGCAATTGTCTTCCTCAACACGAAACTTAACTATTTTCTTAATTAATGCCGTAGGCAATGGTTTATTTAATGGGAACTGTATGGCACCCTTAGATGTTTTAAATGAAACTAATTCATTTTTAAAAACAACCAAAGGCTTTGAAGTAGGGTAGAACCCAATATGCTCTTTATGTGCTGCATAATAAACCAAATTTCTGTTCTGCTTAAAACAGGGCATATTGTAACTGATGGTTTCTACTGCTTTAGGTGCAGCTTGCTGTATGGTTAGCCGAAGCTTCTGCAATATTTCTTGAATTGGTTTTGGAAAGGTTGCATGGTACTGATCAATATTTGCAAATTTGGTAGAACCGTAGGGGGATGGATTTTTCTTTGGGGTATTCATTGGTTACAGTTTGTTTATTCTATTGCTATCATTTAATATACATTGGCATAATGCTTAATAGGCTTATGCCTCCCTTTAAAGATAAAAAATGATTTGAAAACTTTGGTACTTAAGAATTCATTTATGCAGTGTTTTAATTTATGCGAGAACTGCGGAGTTGATTCCGAGAAACATTCGCTGGGAACACGCGGCATTTAAGAATACCATGCTGAGAATGGATATTTACCATTGTTGAAATCTTATACCTATTTGCATATCTCTAATCGCAAATTCTCTGGCACCCCAGGGTCTCGGCGTTACTTTATTGAGATTTGGGTGCAGTAGATGCGGATGAGAAGCCGACACCTCTGCATATACTTCTTCAATATTATGCGTTTCAAGCCTTAGCTCAGGATAATGTTCTTTGGCTAATTGCTTGTCTTGGAAAACCATGATCCTTATTCCATCTTTTTCTAATACACAGTAAGGTTGAGACGTTCTTAAATCTTCGTGTTCAATGGTAAATTGCAGACAGTCAACAAATAATTTTAGTCCTTCTGAAATATCGCGGTAGAATACGCTGGGTACCAATTTTGAAAAATGCATACTTATGTTGTTTGATTGGTTCTTTATTTTTGCTTTCTCTCTAAGCACCACTAAAATATTGGATAGTTTGTTAGGGGTGGCACTTTGTGGAAATTAAACATTATTTAAATTACCCATCACACTGCAAAACCCAAAGCAAGGTGTTCCCCGGGTCTCGCGATAGCTGATAACCTTTACAGAATTAATAATGCTTATGAAACTTCCTCGAGGATGTCTCCCGATAGGGGACTCCTCGCATAGCATGGAAGAACATTCATTTTAGTAAATGGCTCACTATTTCTTTTTTAACTTATGCGAGAACTGCGGAGTCCACTCCGTGAGACATCCGCAGGGAACACCCTGCGGAAACTAAAAAAAATTATTTCTTCGATCCGGTTAGTTAAATCAATATACTGCAATTCCATATAAGTCATCACTGGATAGACCCCTTGTTCACCTATGTAGTAATATTTAGCATGGGTAATGAATAAACTATTCCAAAAAGAACACGATCGTACTCACTACCCTTGCTTTCTGAATATAGGGCTCCGTTGCTTTTTGCGTTTCTGCACCTGTTTCTGCATCATATTGATATTTGCCCGCAATAGTGATCTGACCTTGGGATGCTGTTTTAATTTTACCTAATGTGGCTTGAGAATCATTGGCAAACTGTTCTCCGGCAACCCTTGCATTTTTGGTACTCTCTGCAATCAATTTGGGTTTGATGGAATTTAACTCGGGGAAGGAATAGTCCGTTGTTACGGTAGAAGTCAAATCCTTACTCACCAGGTCTAATTTAATGCCGGATGCTTTGTCTTCAGTGCTTTTGATGTCTTTGGAAGGTATGGTTAAAGATTGCGAAATAATATATCGGTCAATTTTGGTTTTTACTTGGTGACCGTTCAGCCATTCGTTCTCATAGTACTTTTGACGGTCATTGATATCGATCTTGCCAACTTGAATGTCGGTCTTAGCATAACCAATGCTTTGTAAGTAGGTCATGATGGCATTTTTCTTGAGATCCGATTGCTTAATGATCTCCTGCAAATTGTCGTTGGATAAACTATAGTTTAAGACAATAGAAGCTGAATTGGCAGTAATATTCATTTCAGCAAGTCCTTTTACGGTAACGATACGATCTTTATCGCTGAAAGTTTTAAGACCTTTATAGATGAAAGTGCCTAGCAGGCTTAATCCCACAAAAATGGAAGCGCCTAAAATGACAGATCTGATGGATGTATTGTTTTCCATATATGCTACTTGATTGGTTAATTGGACTTGCTGTAATTTAATTTATTTATGGTCTAATTGATTGGTGTTTCTTGCACGTTAACTCTTTTTCACAGTATTGTAACTATTAATTGATGAAAAGGATATACTGGGTATCTATTTTGACATATTCTTTACTTGCTCATCCACTCAATATGTTTTTCTGAAACGATATTATTTCACTTTCTAAGCGCAGAGTCCACTCAGTGAGACATCTGCGTTTAAGAAAAATTAGCAATCTGAGGGAAAGACCCTACAGAGAATGAAATAAATGTTAGCAGTTCTTTTAAATAAAGATCCTATATAACCATTGTCCGAAAGCATAACCATTTCGCCAAAGGGATATTGCCTCTGGAGCTACAATAACCGGAAATAAAATTTTGAAATTGTTAGATTTGAAAAACGCTTCTTTTGTCATAATTCTATTTGGTTTTTAAGATAGAATTATGAGAATAAATAATCAATAAAAAAAGTTACTAGTAAATTGATAAATTATTGCATGTAAACTATATGATATCATTTAGCGTATCCCCTTAAAAATTCTCAAGGGGATACGCTCTTTTTCTTACTTCAAATCTTTCAACAAAGCTTCAACTGCTGCTTTCAACTGCTCATCTGTACCCTTCGCAGTATAATCAAGCGAGTTATCCAGAATTATATCTGGTACAGCTGGGCCCAATTCCTGATTTTTATCCGAAGCCTTTGTGAACCAGCCTCTAAAGGGTAGGCGTACAAAGGATCCATCAATCAAGCCTCGTCCTCCAGTAGAAATCACAGAGCCATTCGTCGTTTGACCAACCAGTTTACCGATACCCAGCGTTTTGTAGGCATGTGAAAAAATCTCAGCATTGGAATAACTACCCTCATTGCACAGGGCGACCGAAGGTTTCATCCAGGCTGAAAACACCAACCGTTCGCCAGTAGGGTAGTAGTCGCGATATTTTTTCTTGTCTTTTTCCAGGTCTTCACTTGCACCGCGTGGAATGGTATAAGCATGCTGCTTGTAGTTGAGTACAGTCATCAGGTAATCGGTAGTGGAGCCACCACCATTGAATCGTACATCAATCACTAGGCCATCTTTGCCATAACCAGCTGCCGTAAATTCCCGTTCGGTTTCTTCAAAACTAGGCATGTCCATACCCCGAATGTGGATATATCCCAGGCGACCTTTGGACCATTCATCCACCAGTTTTTTCCTGTTGTCAACCCATTCGTTGTAGAGGTTATTGGCTAGGCTTGAGCTTGGACGAATGACTACTTCGCGGCTTTTGCCGTCGGCATTTAGCACATTGAGTAGTACTTTTTCGTTAACCTGTCCGTTCATATTTTCATAAAAATTGCTGGTTTCGCTATAGGTTACCCCATTTACTGCGGTAATGACATCACCCACATTGAGCTGGCCACCCATTTTGCTGGCGGGGCTCTCGGGAACAACACGGTTAATCCGCATACCCTCTTTAACTGGGGTCATTTCAGCACCCAGCATACCCGTTGTTTCCTGTTGGGTTTCCGCCCGATCGGGAGCAGTCAGCCCCATGTGGCTAGCATTGATTTCACCGAGCATGTAGTTGAACATGTCGCGGAAGTCGTTATTGGTGGAGGCATTAACACAACGTTCCCGATATTTTTGCCCCAATGCAGTCCAGTCGTAACCGTGCATCTTTGGGTCATAAAAGCCATCGCGGATGGTGCGCCAGGCTTCTTCAAAAATCTGTAAACGCTCAGCAGTGTAGTCAATTTTCATCTTTGCCAAGTAAGGTAAACTTTCGTTAACACCCGACTTTGCATCTACTCTAGAGAAACCACCCAAACGGCCATAATATAAATATTTACCTTCTTTGTCCATTTGTAAACCGAAGGGATTGCTGCCTCCTTTGGTTATTTCCTTTAGTTCTTTTCCATCCCACTTGACGCTGTATAAATCGCTGCCACGGGAGGTGCTGCTGAGGGCAGTGTAAAAGAAAGTTTGACCGTCTTTTGAAATAACAACACCTGACTCATCACCTGGAGAACTGGTCACTTGTACCAAGCGCTCATGGATCTTGTCGAAGTCGATTTGAATGGGTTTGGGATCGGTTTTGGCATTCGCTTTAGCAGCTCCAGCTCCCGGAGTACCTTCGGTTAGAACATCCTTTTCTTGCCAGTCCTGGCTTACTTTTTCCCAGTCTTCTTTTTTCAACCAAACGAACCATACGTCGGCATTGCGGTTGTTGCGGGAAGAAAGGAAGCCAAGCTTTGAACCATCCGCACTCCAAAATGGCTGTGCATCGGTGCGTGGGTGCATGCTGACGTTGACAGGTGGTTTAGCGTTATCGGCAGCGTGAATAAACACCTCATTGTTGAAGTATAAGTCGCTCATGGAGTAGGCCAACCATTTATTGTCGGGACTCCAGGTTACACCATTGGCACTGGCCCAACCATCAACAAGAACTTTTTCATTGCTGAGTTTGCCATCTCCGGCTATATCGGCTACAATCAAATCACCTCTACCTCGGCCATATGCTATTTTTTTTCCGTCGTAAGAAACTACGGGTGAAGATTCGTCTTCTTTGGTAGTGGTTAAGCGGATCAATTCGTGTTTGAGCGATCTAAAAGGGTTGGGCTCTAAGCGATCTGCTGAACGTAAGAGGAAAAATTCAAAATTCCCATCAGCACGATCAGAGCAAAAAACCAGGGAGGTATCGCTCAACCAGGTAGGGTTCATATCGCGGTTGGGGTGTTCAGAGACATTAACACTGCGCGTTTTTTCTTTATCTGCTTCCTTGATAAAAACTTCGCCACGTATCGTATAAGCCATCAGTTTTCCGTTGGGAGAAATGGCCATTTCACTACCGCCCGTGCTTTGGGTTTTCAATTCGCTTGGGTCAAAACGTTCGTCGGCTGCGATTTCTATGTTGATTTTGCTGCCATTGCCCTTGCCCGATTTCATGATATACAAGTTCATGTCTTTTTCAAAAACAATGGTGGATCCATCGGTTGAAATGCTGAAATGGCGGATGGCCTCATCCTTAAAATTGGTCAATTGTTCAGGACTGTCCTGAGCCTGGCCATTTTCATTGACGTTGATCCGGTAGAGGTTGTAAGTGCCCGTAGTAGAACTCAGGAAGTACAAGGTTCGGTTGTTGCCCCAACGAGGTAGAATGTCGTTGGTGTTAAACAATGGCAGTTTGTTGTATTTCTTGATTTTGGTGTCGTAAATCCAGATTTCACGATTGGCGCTTCCTTTGTAATCTTCACGGAAAACAGGGTTGATGCTTCCGCGTACCAAAGCGATGAAACGGCCATCTGGAGAAAAAGTAGGATCAAACGCTTCTACATCCAGTAAACGGGATTCGGTACCACCCGCAGCATTGATGCCATACACTTCAGGGTGACCACCTATTTGGCGAAACTCCCGAAGGGTATTGAATACAATTTGGCTATTCGAAGCCCAGCCCATTATGTTGTCGCCTGCCGAATGAAAAGTCAGGCGTTTGGGATTGCCCCCCTCGGAAGGCATCACAAACACGTCGTTGTTGCCATACCGAGCACCCGAAAAAGCAATTTTTTTGCCATCAGGACTATAAACCGGATTGCTTTCATAAGCTTCGTGAATGGTGAGTCGAGTCGCTTTTCCGCCGCTGGAGGGCACCGTCCAGATGTCGCCCTGGAAGGAAAACGAAATTTGAGAACCATCGTTGTTGATCGCTGGATAGCGAAGCAAAAGATTGGTTTGCCCTGAAAGCGCTATAGAAATAAACGTCAGGACTAGCAGTGTACTTAGTTTTTGCATGGTTAGGATGTGTGTGTTTATAATCAATATCAGGTGAAAGGGAAAATTCCAAAACTAACTGTCTGCTAATTTAAGGAAGAACTCAGGTAAATGTTGTAAAGAATACTCCGTTCGGTTTTGTTATTTTCTTTCTTATTCTCATATTAAGTGCAAGATATTTTGAAAAGCAAAACGGTTTTTTGCGGTTTATACCTGCTGTGTTTCTGCAATTTTTCCTTATGCAAGAACCGCTGGGTCAGCTATCGCGAGACCTAGCGGGGAACTCGCCTCCTTTTTTTGGAAGGGTGATGGTTTGGACAGCAAACTGAATGATTGTTTGATAAGGGTGACACCCAGCGGAGACAAAAAACCCAATGTTGGCTGTAGTTTTTATTCCTTCGCTTGTTTCATAAATTCAACAGGCTCGTCTTGCAAATTTATTTTTACACTTGAAATATTCCCTTCGTTTTCAAGTGAAAAGTTCAAGTAAAATTCTGGGTTCATAATTTGTGGTATTTCTTTGGTTGCTTTCAAAACAAATATGTCATAGTACTGATGTTCTAATCTGAATTTGAAGTCTGGAAAAACTGCATACAAATTATTGTTTTCGTTTACGATTTCAAAAGTGCCAAACGCAAGATTAGAGAACTTACCACAATAATCTGTCAAACTATGAGTTGGTTTTTTCTCTGTATTGATACCTTTAATTTCTTTGCTTACTAAATTTATTTCGCTAACTTTTACAGGATATTTATTCCATTCTGTTCGTTCTATTTTTAGCATTCTGTTAGTTACAATGTCTGTTATAATGTAAGGTAATATTGAATTGTTTTGATTTGTCAAAACTACAATTCCAAGGTTGTCAGTTGGATACATTACTAATTGAGAGCTAAAACCCGAAACATTTCCACCGTGATGAACTTTATAATGTCCTTTGTATGAGTTCACTTTCCAACCTAAGCCATAGCCAAATGTATAAACACTGGGGTCACTTATTTCAGGTGGCAAACCATTGTCAATTGCTTTTATGCTTGTAGCTTCTTGAATATAGTTTTTTGGCAAAATTTCTTTTGTTTGAAAAATCCCATTATTTATCCAAGTTGTCATCCAATTTGCCATATCACTTGCTGTGCTGTTGATTGCACCACCTGGTTTGTCATTGTTAAGTTCAGCAAATAAAACTTTCTGTGTTTGCTTATTATTTACACCGTAACCAAAAGAATAGTCGGTTGCTTTTGCCATTTCACTAATTGAAGTGCTGGAACTATTCATATTTAAAGGCTTAAAGATTTTGTCTTTAATACTCTTTTCCCAACTTTCATTTGTTGTTTTTTCTATGATAGTTCCTGAAATAATGTAGCCCAAATTACTGTATATCCAACTATCTTTTATTGCTCCATTTGGTTTTAAATATTTTAAACGTGGCATTAAATTTTCTCGTTTGTCGGCTGGAAACAAAATATAAGTTCCGTCCACACTTCCAATACCACTTTTATGACTTAACAAATCTTCAATTGTAATGAGGTTGTTCATTTTGTCATTATAAAATTGAAGTTTTGGGATATACAAAGAAGGTTTATCTTTTAAGGATAGTTGATTTTGGCTTTCAAGTATTCCTAATAAAGATGCTGTAAATGATTTTGTGATTGAACCAATTGGAAAAATTGTATTTGAAGTAACAGGTAATTTATTCACTAAATCTCTTAAGCCAAAACCTTTGGAATAAATAGTTTTATTATTTTCTACAATAGAAATTGAAAGTCCTACAGCGTTGTAGGCTTTTAATACATTTTCTATTTCTGTATCTAAGCCACTTAAACGTGTGTCTGTTTTTTGTCCAAAAGTTAGGTTGGTTGTTAGAAGAAGTAAAATTAATAATTTGAGTTTCGTCATATTCTGTTTCAATTTGTGGAGTGTCAGCCAAAATTACTGCCAACGTAAGGCTTTGCGCAGTTTGGATAATCTGTGATTCTACTGTTAGCTTAGCCACTAAAGACGCGATTAGCTAAAGTCAAATTACTGAAGTTGATTAGCAATACCAAAAGATGAAGGGCCAAAAGCGGAAGCCCAAATTGCGCAAAGCCTTTTGTTAGTGGCTGACGGTCAATCTACAGATATTTCAATTACATTAGGAAGGCTTCCTTCATTGATTCTTTTAAATAGTATTGGTACGAGATCACTCAGTGTCCTTAGACGATTATCTGATCCACGTAAAACTGCAATTGTTAGAGGAAGTTTTTCAAGTTTCTGCTGGTATTGTAAATTTTGGTCAGCAGTAACAAAAAATTCAAAGCCATCGTCAATCATGAGCTTTAGTATTTCGCCATTCTTTTTGCTAAGCCAGCCTTTATCACGAACAGTCCAAACTTCATGATCTATTCCGAAATCATTTTGAGTTTCCGCGGCAAACTTTCGTCAAGCAAAATTTTCATGGAGCATTTTCTCAGTAGTGAGAGATTTTTTAGCCATTTCTAAAACGGCTAAAGCTGATTCTTTAGAAACCGAAGGAAAGTCGTCAAGAAACTCCGCTAAATCTTCGCCACCTTCGATATAGTCGAAAAGAGTTTGAACATGAACTCGAGTTCCTGCAAATACAGGAGCGCCGCTCATCACTTCAGGATCGAAGCTTATTTCTCCGTATTTCATACGTTAATAATTTTTAAGATAAAGATACTAATTTTTTTTAAGACCCTGCGAAGTTTAAATAATGCAGTTTGCCTCTAACGAGCAGGTATTGCCGATGGTGGGGAATTTTATATTCGTCCGTCCGGAACTGCTGCTAAGCTTTTTGATAAAGTTCAATAATAAGAACTAAAGCTGGGCTTTAGTTGTCAAGCCCCGAACCACAGCACAACAGAATTACCACTGCTGATTATTTAAATGCCAAGCCCCACTATTGGCAATACCATGTTAGCTGCACACCCACTTTTTTCGTCAATCAACATTGTCTTTATGCTTTTTAATGTCCAATTAATTTTGTTGCAACCTTTAACCATTCAGGGTTAAAATATAGCCAACCAGCAGTCAAGTCAATACTTAAAGCGAAAAGTAAGCCCCAAACGTATGCAGGATGAAGTCGCTTACGGGTAAAAAAGTCATAAACCCCGACCATGAAAATTAAAGTAAAAGGACACGACAATTGTCGAACAAAGAATGGCCAAAAAGCATCAACAAAATTTGAATATTCCCAATATGGTTTTCCCAAAAAAGATGATAACCAAATACTAATACCTCTTCCAAATCCAGCATCTGTCAAAATCAGTGTAGCAATAAGCAAAAGACGTTTGTGTGCAGATGGATTTTTACGCATAGAAATACCTGCTGTCGCCAGACCTGCGAATACCAACATGTCACCTAACATAACACTTACGAAAGCAGGGTCGGAAAATTTAGTTCCAAACTTTACGTTTTCAGTTATTAAGGCAGTCATTACTCCCAAAATGAAAACTAGAACTGCAAGCACTACACCAGCTATTCCCAGTCTTTTATGTAACTGAAAATTTCCTTTTCGGATTAAAACGACTTGTATTGTAAATAATAATAACCAGCCAAAAAATATTGCAGCATGAAAATGAACTACTATTGGGAAATGAAGTCGGCCTTCTGAGTTTAATT
The DNA here is from genome assembly GCA_943371455.1 of Chitinophaga pinensis. Classification (GTDB taxonomy): domain Bacteria; phylum Bacteroidota; class Bacteroidia; order Chitinophagales; family Chitinophagaceae; genus Sediminibacterium; species Sediminibacterium pinensis_J. The sequence continues at coordinate 12,813 of CALRUV010000052.1, forward strand.
TTATAATGTCATTTATGAATCCGGAAAGAATAGCTACCCAGGCAAAGCCTATCATTACTAAAAAGAAGTTTCTGTCCCAAGGATGCTTTGTAGTGAAGCTATTAATTTTTGTCATTTATTAATTGGTTGTAGGTAATGATGAGTGTCGCTTTGGGTTGCAGCAATACCAATGTTAGCGGCTGGGCATTTCGTTAGTCGTCTAAGCCTTTTCCGTCAAGTATTTTTTGTACGCACTTTTCAATTCTCGTTTCTCTTGTCTTTGCTTGTTTGGGTGCAGAAAAATAAAGTAAATAGCCTCTTTGTCGTCCTGGTGTCAAGGCTTGGAAAGCTTTTTTCAGTTCAGACATATCGTCTAAAACAGCTTGAAACTCTTCGGGTATTTTATATTCGGTTGTCTTCTTTAATTCCACTTTCAGTCCTGCTTTTTCAAGTGTAATTGCTTCTTTAATGTAGGTCTTAATTGTTGATTTGCTTTTTAGGATTTCTTCAATACTTTTAAATCGAATTTGTCTTGCCGATTGCACGTTTTCAGTTTGCTGCACTAAAATATTTTTTGTGTCTTTCAACAAAGCCCCTTGCATAAATAATAATGCACAATAGTCTTTAAAACCGTGTATTAAAACAATGTTGCTTTTTCCAACTGTGTAACAAGGACAACTCCATTTCAATTCTTCTGTAAGTCCACATTCAAGTACAAGAATTCTTAACTCTGAATATGCTTCCTTCCATTTTGTTTGTTTATCAAAAAACCAATCTGTCTTAGGGTTCATTGTTTTAATTTATGAAGATGTCTGTTTCGCCTTGCCGCTAACATTTAAAAATACGCAATCCCTAAACGCTATTTACTTGATTTACAATCTAATTCTTTGCGTTTTTTGAGTAGACTAAAAAATCTACCCGAAAAACGCAAATCCATCTTCCTAAAATATGCTGTTTCATTAGTACCTGAATTTATTACTATCACACTAACTTGTATAATTTTATAGTAAAATTATACACCGCAATTCCACCATATGGAATAACTAACTATTTCTCCTTTATTCTTCCCAATTCCCTAAAATTCATCCCCCTTTCTTCTATTTCAAAGCCATTTCCTTATTACATTGTATCCTCTTTACAATTAATCGCTTGCTTATGAAAAAGTTATTCCTTTTTATGCCATTACTCATTATGGCTATCACAGTAAATGCACAAACTTATTCACCCACCAAAGAAAACCTCGCCGCCCGCCAACAATTTCAGGACATGAAATTTGGCATGTTCATTCACTGGGGCGCTTCCAGTGTTTTGGCCAGCGGCGAATGGGTAATGAATAACCGCAATATACGTGTGGATGAATACACCAACCTGATACGTGTATTCAACCCGCAAGACTTCAACGCCAAAGAATGGGTAAGCATTGCCAAGAATGCCGGCATGCAATACATCACATTCATCACCCGCCACCATGATGGCTTCAGTAACTGGGACACCAAACAGTCCGACTGGAATATCATGAACACCCCCTATGCCAAAGATGCCCTGAAACAATTGGCTGATGAATGCCACAAACAAGGCATCAAACTATTCTGCTACTATTCTTTGCTAGACTGGTACCGTAGCGATTACCAATATGAAACCGGCAAAACTGGTAAGGGCACCGGTCGCACCCAAAAAAGTAATTGGGATTCTTATATCGCTTTCATGAAAGCACAGCTCACAGAACTACTCACCAATTACGGCGAGATCTCAGGTATCTGGTTTGATGGTCATTGGGATCAGTTGGATAATGACCACGACAAGACATTAAAAAGCAAAGTGAACTGGCATTATGATGAGATCTATTCGCTCATCCACAAACTGCAGCCACAATGTATGATCAGCAATAACCACCACCTGGCACCCATACCCGGTGAGGATTACCAGGCTTTTGAGAAAGACCTTCCGGGTAACAATACCACCAGCTTTGGCGGTGCACCCATTTCACAACTACCATTAGAAACCTGTGAAACCATGAATGATGCCTGGGGCTATAATGTAACAGATCGCAAATACAAATCCATTCCTGCACTCGTGCACTATATGGTAAATGCAGCTGCAAGAAATGCCAACTTTTTATTGAATGTGGGGCCTAAACCGAATGGTCAGATACAAAAAGAATTTGTAGATACCCTTGCCAAAATGGGTAAGTGGATGGAGCAATACGGCGCCAGTATCTACGGCACTCGCGGCAATGTTGTACCCGAGCAGGACTGGGGCGTAGTAACCAAAAAAGGGCAGCGTTTGTTCTTGCATATTTTGCATAAGCCTCAGCAGAACTATATTTTCGTTCCATTGAAAGTGGCTGCGGGTTTAAGGGCTACAGTATTTAATCAAACTGCTCCTTTAAAGATCAACAAAGTAGAAGAAGGGGTATTTATTTATGTAGACGGTCTCAAGCTGGATCCCATAGATACCATCCTAACTTTAGACATTGCACAAAACTAACCCCTCCTCGCGAACCCTTGCGCCATAGCGCCTTTGCTGTTAAGCTTAGTGGCTAGGATTAACCGCGAAGACGCAAAGGCGCAAGGGTACGCAAAGAAAAACTAGAAATATGAAATTGATAAGATTTGGCGAAAAGGGTAAAGAAAAACCCGGTATACACCTCAACGGTAAGAACTACGATGTATCCGGCTTTATCCAGGATTATGATGAGAAATTTTTCGAACACGGCGGTCTCCTCCACCTCGAATGGATGATCGCTAAGCATGATAATATGTTGCAGCCATTACCTGATGGTGTTAGGCTAGGATGCCCTGTGGCTAACCCTTCCAAGATACTTTGCATTGGATTGAACTATGCCAAACATGCCAAAGAAACCAATGCCCCCATACCAGCAGAGCCTATCTTATTCATGAAGTCGACCACTGCCATCACCGGCCCGAATGATCAGATCATAATACCCAGAGATTCTGTGAAAACAGATTGGGAAGTAGAACTCGCTTTTGTGATAGGTAAAAAAACATCTTATGTTACAGAAGAAGAAGCCATGGATTATGTGGCAGGCTATTGTTTACACAATGATGTAAGTGAAAGAGCTTTTCAATTGGAAAGAGGCGGCACCTGGGATAAGGGCAAGGGCTGCGATACCTTTGCACCATTAGGCCCCTGGCTGGTTACCAAAGATGAAATTGCTGATCCGCATAATTTACGTTTGTGGTTAAGTGTTAACGGACAAATGATGCAGGATGGTAATACTGATGACTTAATTTTTGGTATTCCTAAACTGGTATCCTATCTCAGTAATTTCATGACCTTATTACCCGGCGATATCATTTCTACCGGAACGCCCGCTGGTGTTGGATTAGGCTTTAATCCACCTGTGTATTTAAAACCCGGAGATATTGTAAAACTCGGCATCGAAGGCCTCGGCGAATCCCAACAAACAGTGATCGCTTATCAATCAAACAGATAAATGAACTCGTCTTCTAACAATAACTCCCCTTAAGGGGCAGGGGGTTCATTGATTCTCTTGGGCTCCAACGCATCATGTATAGTTTACTGAAATATTATTATGCAAGATTTAGCAAATAAGTGAAAGCTGGTATATTCGGAAATAACGCCATGGAATTTTATAACTTGAATACTTAAGTGTACCTTTTTTAAAATCTCCGTGTACCTCTGTTTCTCCGTGACTCTGTGTTGAAAAAAAAGCAATTTAACACAGAGGCTCAGAGGTACAGAGGCATCACAGAGGAAAAAATAAAATTATGAACTTGAATTTGAAAGATAAGGTCATCATTGTAACGGGTGGTGCCAAGGGAATTGGGGAAGGAATTGTAAGGCTACTGGCCAAAGAAGGCGCCATTCCGGTGATTGTAGGCAGGAATGAAGGCGATAACCTAAAACTCCTGCATGCCATTGAATCTGAGGGCTACAAAGCCTGGCAAACAGTTGCCGAACTCACCAACCCCAAAGCCTGTGAAGAAGCGGTGCAGGCAGTTATTACAAAATTTGGAAGGATTGAAGGGTTGGTAAACAATGCCGGTGTGAATGATGGGGTAGGATTGGAGCATGGTAATTATGAAAGTTTCATGGAGAGTTTGCATAAGAATGTGGTGCACTATTATTTGATGGCGCATTTTGCATTGCCAGAGTTGATCAAATCTAAAGGACCTATTCTAAATATCAGTTCTAAAACCGCAGAGACCGGTCAGGGTAATACTTCTGCCTATGCTGCTTCCAATGGTGCACGCAATGCATTAACCAGGGAATGGGCGGTGGAACTTTTGAAATACAAGATCCGTGTGAATACATTGGTAGTTGCGGAATGCTGGACGCCTTTGTATGAATCGTGGATCAAGACCTTAGCCAATCCGGAGGAGAAATTAGCAGAGATCAATACAAAGATTCCATTTGAGAATAGGATGACCACTTCTGAAGAGATCGCCAACATGGTGGCATTTCTGCTTTCGGAGCGGAGTAGTCATACCACCGGCCAGATCATTCATGTAGACGGCGGC
>CALRUV010000053.1:0-17262 GCA_943371455.1 Chitinophaga pinensis
TTTGCTATTACAACATCTGCTGGATGTGTGAATAGCCAGGTAGTGACCGTTTCTGTAAACCCTCTACCGCAACTGAGCAGTACTCTAACGCCACCTGCAATTTGTAGTGGCACCTTATTTAATTATACGCCACAGTCCCTTGCAGCAAATCCAAGTTTTTCATGGTCAAGATCCATTACTTCATCCATCAGTAATGGTGCAGCAATTGGGGCCAATAGCGTTTCGGAATTATTGGTCAATACTTCTATCAATACCATATCGGTTCCCTATAATTATACTATTAGTTCCAATGGTTGTTCTTCTGTTCAAACAGTAACGGTATCGGTTAATCCTTCTCCCATCATTGGTAACCAATCAACCACCAGTTGCAGCAATACTTTCTTTACAGTGAACCCTTCTAATGTACCTACTGGAACGCAATTTACCTGGTCGGCACCTGTATATAATCCTGCGGGCTCCTTAAATGGGGGCTCTGTTCAAACAATCGTTCAGAATAATATCAGCCAGTTATTGGGCAATCAAACCATTAATCCGGCAGTGGCAACCTATGCGGTTACACCAGTTGCCAATGGTTGCGTAGGTGTATCATTTGCAGTTTCTGTTACTGTAAACCCTGCACCCATTATCGGCAATCAAACCATCGCAGCCGTATGCAGTGGGGTTGCCTTTAATTATATTGGAACCAATATACCCAGCAGCACAACCTATACCTGGAGTTCGCCGATACAAAATCCTCAGAATACTTTAACAGGTGGCAGCGCACAGTCTGTTAACCAAAATAGTGTTAGTCAGGTATTGCGCAGTGTAAATAACCTAAGCGATACTGCAATTTATACGGTTACGCCTGTAACCAATGGTTGTATTGGCAATAATTTTAACCTAACGGTTCCTGTTAGTCCCGTTCCTGTTGTTAATAATATTGCAGACACTATTTGTACAGGCTCATCTTTTACAGTTAATCCTTCACCGGTACCTTTTAATACTACTTATACCTGGGGAACACCGGTAAGTTTTCCTTTTGGTGCAGTAGTGGGTGGTAATGCACAAACTGTTGCATCAACCAGTATTTCTCAGATCCTCTTTAATTCAACCAGTACGCCTGCACAATTAGTTTATACGGTGGTACCCAGTGCATTTGGCTGCAGGGGCAATTCTTTTACGCTGGTAGAAACTGTTGGTTCTAAATTGCCTGTGATACCCAATAGTAACTTTGCTATTTGCAGTAATACTTCCTTTGATGCAACACCCCTAACTGCCCCACCCAATTCATTATATACCTGGAGTATTCAAAGTATGCGTCCTGCAAATTCAGTTGTAGGTTCTTCTGCCGAAACCACTGCACAAAAGAATATTCAACAGAATCTTACCAATCTTACCAATGTTACAGATACAGTGGTATATGCTATTACACCTTTCAATACTGGTTGCTTCGGAACTGTTTTTACAGCAACCGTCAGGGTTTTACCGGTACCTAAAGCAACCATCAGCGGCAAGCCTGTTATTTGCAGGTATCCGGAAGATACTTTATCCGTAAGTTTTGTAGGTACGGCACCCTGGAGTTTTACTTATGTTGACAATAATATTACTTATACCAAAACAGGTATTACTTCATCGCCCTATAACCTGATAGTTCCAGCAATTCCTTTGCTTTCTAAAAGATCATTCACTATAAATTATGCAACAGATAATGCTTGTATTGATAGTTTAAATACCAGCACTTTTATACAAACAATTAAACCCCTACCAGTTGGTGAAATCGTTTCTTTACACGGGTTATATATTTGTAATAATATTCCGGATACCTTATTTGTAAAATATCCTGTAACTGATACTTTAAGTTTTAAATGGTCCTTTAACGAAAATACAGTTCCAGGTCTCACAACAGATTCCATTGTTACCCTCACACAGGGTAGGTATAATGCACAACTTACTAATCAGTATGGATGTATTGATACGGCAGCTTCGCCTATTGAACTCACTTACCTGGTTCAGCCCAAATTGGCATTCAATTATGATATTTATTGTATCAACAAACCCATTCGTTTTACCAATATTACGGATACCACACTTACGGGGCCTATTCAATGGTTGTGGGACTTTGGTGATAGTACCAGTGCCGGAAACTATCATGCTACCAACACCTATCTGAATGCTGGCAGCCGCCATATAAAATTGGCAGCAACACAGTTTTATTGTCCGGCAAACACTACCACAAAAGATACAACCATCAATATTGAATTTCCATTACCAGGCCTCAGGTTGCCTTCTGTTAGTGCTTACACAGGTGTACAAAAACCTTTAAATGGCAGAACCTATACTAACTACCGGTATTTATGGACACCTTCAAGAGGTATCGATCAACCTACCAGTGCTTCTGTTCAATTCAATTACCAGAATACCCAGGATTATATTGTGAACCTGATAGCGCCTTCCGGTTGTATTACTTATGATTCTTTATTGGTGCGGGTTTTTGAAAATAAACTAATTGATGTATTTGTGCCAAAATCTTTTACACCCAACGGTGATGGCGTTAACGATTTGTTGTTACCCTATCTTGCTGGAGTAAAAACTTTTCAATATTTCAAGGTCTACGACAGGTATGGGAAATTATTGTTCGAAACAAAAGACCCTGATAAAGGATGGAATGGTTTCTTCAATGGCAACCCACAACCCATGTCTGTTTATATTTGGGTAGCAGTAGGTATTGCCGATGATGGCAGCCAGGTTCAGAAAAAAGGGCAAACACTTTTATTACGTTAATATTAGCTGGAATGAGGGAGATGTTTTTGCGTTATACAATTTTGCTAACTGTACTGATCTTATTTTATCAGTTGGATACGCATGCGCAAGATCCTGTTTTTTCGCAATTCTATTCTTCTCCCTTAACGGTTAATCCTGCATTGGCAGGTAACGGAAATACTAACTGGCGACTCATCATTAACAACAGAAACCAATGGATAGGAGAAGGATTGGATCCGCTTACTTCAAATTCTATATCTATAGACGGTAAATTATTCAGGCAAGATGGCAATGAATCCAATTATATCGGGGGTGGTTTACTGTTCTTACAGGATAAGGGCCTAGGGGGGATTTATAAAGCCAACTCCTTTCATGGGATACTCAGCTCTCATATTAGTTTGGATGAAAATGATGCACATGGTTTATCCGTAGGATTGGGCGGTACCTATTCAAACACCATGATCGATTTTGCCCAACTCACATTTGGCCAACAACTTTCCTTCTCAGGGTTTAACCGGGCATTGCCTACTGTTGAACCCAGCCTCTCAAATGTGAAGCCATACTTTGCCATGTTTGCAGGGATCAATTATTCTTATAATATGGAAAATGCCAGTTTTGATATTGGTGCTTCGGGTTACCGTTTCCTGAAAACCAATCGCTCCGCCCTGGATGATGCCACACAGCTTGATCCTCCGAGATATAATATCCATGCGGATTTTCAAACCTTTATTTCTAATAGGTTGGTACTAAATACCAATGGCATGTATGTATTTGAAACTGGCCGTAATACCTATACAGTAGGTATGAATTTTGGACAGATACTGGACGATTCCAATGAGCCTTCCATATTAAATACAGGTATCTGGTATCGGGGAAATGATGCCATTATTCCTTACCTGGGATTTGTATACAAAAATTTTCAGGCTGGGGTTACCTATGATATCAATACAAGTAACAATAATGCCAGTAATACATTGAAGACTTTTGAATTTTCTTTGATATTCAGGTCGCCACAAAAGATGCTCAATCCTATTCCCTGTCCCTGGAAATAGTTTTCCAAAATTTTATGCTAAGTATTCATTCTTCTTTCATCCCTTATTAATTTTATCTTAGCAAAGGATGAACACCCCTCAACGCTATATCGCCCACCTCGATCTGGATTCTTTTTTTGTAAGTGTTGAGATGTTGCATGATCCTTCTTTAAAAGGTAAAGCAGTTATTGTAGGTGGCACCAAAGACAGAGGCGTTGTAACCACTTGCAGTTATGAAGCCCGAAAATTTGGTGTGCATAGTGCCATGCCAATGAAGACTGCCATGAAACTTTGTCCGCATGCCATATTAGTGAGAGGAACCAGGGGCGAATACAGTCGCTATTCCCGTTGGGTTACAGACATCATTGCAGCCAAAGCGCCCTTATTTGAAAAAGCATCCATTGATGAATTTTATATTGACTTAACAGGGATGGATAAATTCTTCGACCCTTATCAATGGACCATCGATCTTAGGAATGAAATTATCGACCAAACAAAATTGCCTATTTCATTTGGACTAGCCACCAATAAAATGGTTGCAAAAATTGCAACCGATGAAGCCAAGCCAAATGGTTATTTGTTCATACAACCAGGCATGGAAAAGGCCTTTCTGGCCCCTCTTCCAGTGAATAAATTCTCTGGTGTTGGGGAACACACTTATGAAACATTGAAGTCTATGGGCATATACACCATTAAAGATCTCAGTGAAACTGCAATAGAGATTTTGGAAAAAAAGCTCGGGAAGTATGGTTCAGATCTATGGCAAAAATCGCAGGGAATTCATTTTAGTGAAGTGCATGCATACCATGAAGCCAAATCCATTTCTAATGAACATACTTTTGAAGAAAATAAAACAGACATTCCTTTTCTTTTAAGTGAACTTGTTCGCATGACGGAGCGAGTGGCTTATGAATTGCGTCAGGATGGTAAACTAACAGGTTGCATTACCGTAAAGATCCGTTATCCCAATTTTGAAACTACTTCCAAACAAACCACCATCGATTATACCTTAAGGGATGATGAACTAATTCCTGTTGCTATTGATCTTTTCCATAAACTTTACCGGAAAGGCCAACCCATCCGTTTATTGGGTGTCCGGTTAAGCGAACTCACCCAACATGCCGTCCAGGCAAGCCTTTTTGATGATGCAGAAAAGAAGAATAAGCTCTATAAAGCCATCGATGACGTAAAAAACACTTTCGGTAAATCTAAATTGCAAAAAGCCAGAACAGTAAAGAATAAATAGCGCAAAATTTTTTCGGAGTTGGTTTTGCGTTTTAATTAACTAATTTCAAAACATTTAGTCTACTAAATTAATAGGAAATACTTATTTTCGTTCCTAAAACAAAAAGTATGAGTTTACGTTTAGGGGATATCGCGCCCAATTTTAAAGCCAAGACCTCCCTGGGAGAGATTGATTTTTATGAATATTTAGGCAGCAGCTGGGGTGTTCTATTTTCACATCCTGCTGATTATACGCCTGTTTGTACCACCGAATTAGGAAAGACAGCATTATTGCAGGGTGAATTTGAAAAAAGAAATGTAAAAGTATTAGCACTTAGTGTGGATAATCTTGAAAAACATGCTGGCTGGATCGGTGATATCAATGAAACGCAGCATGTAACCGTGGGCTTTCCCATTATTGCGGATGAAGACAAAAGTATTGCCAATGCCTACGGCATGATTCATCCCAATGCATCAGAATCATTTACGGTCCGCTCACTTTTTATCATTGGTCCGGATAAGAAAATAAAATTGATGATCACCTACCCAGCATCAACAGGAAGAAATTTTGTTGAAGTATTAAGGGTAATAGATTCTTTGCAGTTAACGGCAAATTACAGTGTAGCTACTCCGGCAGATTGGAAAGAAGGGGAGGATGTAATTGTTGTGCCTGCGGTAAGTACCGAAGATGCCCTACAAAAATTTCCCAAAGGAGTAAAAGTGGTCAAACCTTACCTGCGTTATACGCCGCAACCTAATAAATAGTAAGACTTTTTCATTTGTGCTTGAGTTGACCCCGATTTTTATCGGGGTCTTTTTTTATAAGTAGCTCAGATCTTATTATATTACCCTAAAATATAGCTGATGCACAAAATATTATTTACCCTCTGTTCCCTCTTATTCTTGAATATTTTACCCGCACAACGTACCATTCTTCATTGTGGTCAATTAGTAGATGTAAAAAAAATGCAAATACTAAAAGACATGACCATTATTATTGAAGCCAATAAAATTACTGATGTGCAAAAAGGCTATTTAGCTGCAGGCGTAGGCGATAAAATGATCGACCTGAAAAACAAAACGGTAATGCCCGGTTTGATTGATATGCACATACACATAGAAAGTGAAACCAACCCCGGAAATTACCTGAACGGCTTTACCTGGAACCAGGCAGACTATGCTTTTCAATCGATTGTATTTGCAGAAAGAACACTGATGGCAGGTTTTACATCAGTGCGTGATTTAGGCGGATCCGGCGCCAATATTGCCCTTCGTAATGCAATCAATAAAGATTGGGTAAAAGGCCCTAGAATATATACTGCCGGAAAATCACTGGCATCCACGGGTGGTCATGCAGACCCAACCAATAATTACCGCAAAGATTTAATGGGAGATCCCGGTCCTAAAGAAGGCGTGGTAAATAGTATAGAAGATGCTGCAAAAGCAGTTCGCCAGCGATACAAAGAAGGTGCAGATCTGATTAAAATAACGGCGACTGGTGGCGTTTTAAGTATGGCGAAAGATGGATCAGGAGCACAATTTTCTGAGGCTGAAGTGAAAGCAATTGTGACTACTGCCAAAGATTATGGTTTTAAAGTAGCGGCTCATGCACACGGAGCAGAAGGCATGAAACGTGCCGTACTTGCCGGTGTAAATTCCATTGAACATGGAACATATATGAGCGAAGAAGTGATGGAACTGATGAAAGAGAGGGGCACCTATTTAGTGCCCACCATTATTGCCGGCAAATCAACGGCCGACTCTGCTAAAAAGCCTGGTTATTATCCAGATATCGTGCGTGCAAAAGCGCTGGTGGTAGGCAATTTCATACAGGCAACTTTTGCCAAAGCCTATAAAGCTGGTGTAAAAATTGCTTTTGGTACCGATGCGGGCGTTTATGCACATGGAAAAAATTGGATGGAATTTGTGTACATGACCGAAGCCGGAATGCCTATTCTGGAAGCCATCCGTTCTGCAACCATCAATGCAGCAGATTTGTTGGGCGATGACAGATTGGGATTACTGGAAAAAGATAAATTAGCCGATATCATTGCTGTAGAAGGCGATCCTAGCAAAGATGTTACCAGTATGGGTAAGGTAAAATTCGTTATGAAGAATGGGGTGGTGTTTAAAAATGAATAGTTCGTTTTACAAAAAAAGGAGAACCGTTTAATCTAAAATACCAGCTGACCAATCCGCTGCATATTTGGATTTGAGGTATTTTACCGATAACTCAATTTTCTTGTTCATCGCTTCTATCACTTTTATTTCCCGGCTATTAACCATGAACAAGGAACTTTCACCCTGAGTTAGCTTGAGCTCTTCATTTCTAAGCAAGGAAGCGTAGTTGTTTTGCAATACCTTAATTGTAACTAATTGTTGCTCCAGTAATTTCGATTCATTAAAATATGACCTGATTTTATTATTGGTCTGTTGTTTCTTATTACTTAGCTCCAGGTTAGCTTCTTTTAATTTAAGTTTTGCTTTTTGGTACTTACCTCTTTCCTCCCGCAAAAACAGGGGCATCCTGAAATCGAAACCCCATTTATAATTGTTTTGGATAAAAACAGGATCCAGGCTTTTGAAAAGCGAATATTCTTTGTACAATAAATTGGCCTTCACCGTAAAGTAGGGAAGCAGGTTTTGCGATTGCAATCTTCTGTCAACTTCCAGTCCTTGTATTTTATAATCATAGGCTTTAAAGATAGGGTTCTGTTGGTCAGACAAATAGATCAATGCCTCATCTGTATCTCTTTTCACAAATCTAAATGAGCCCAGGGAATCGGGTATATGCTTTTCGGTTAACTGCCAGGCAGAATCATTATCCTGCCATAAAAAGTTAGCCACTTCAAATGCTGCATTGTTTAATTTTACTTCAGCCTCATTCTGCGCAATCCGATAATTCTGTACTTGCGTAAAAGCTTCCAAAGTATCCATCGCCGAGCGGTCTCCATTTTGAAAAGCGATCTTTACCAGTCGGAGTCTGTTATTCGCATTCTCTACAAATTTTGCGTAAACGCTATACATCTCATAATTACCCGCCCATTGCCAGTAAGTCTGGTAAGCATCAAACAAGAGGTTATTTAACACCAGCAATCTTTCCTGTTGTGTTTGACTACGCAATAGTTTTGCCTGTTGTAAAGCAGCCCTTCGCTTATCGGTGATCAATCCCCTGGCAAGGGGAAGTTCAATGCCAAAATAGCTGGTTCTCCCGGTTGTTACTTCAGGGTTTAAGAAATCTCCGCCAGAATTCTCCAAACCAGTTCTGATATTACCTACAGGTAAGGGGATACTTAATTCCGGATTGGTGTAATAGTAATAGTTTTTGGCATCAAAAGTTTTACTGCTACCATCAATTTGTAGTGCAGGATCAAAGCCACCCCTTGCACTCAATACATCCTGATCGGCCATATTAACCATTAAATTGGCTAGTTTGGCTACAGGATGGTTTTTTTTAACCTGTTCAATAAAGCTGATGGCACTTACTAAGATCTTTTGTTCATTTTGTGCCAGGCTTGTATAACTAATGAGGAAGCAAAAGCATCCTATCAGTAAGCATGTATAGAAGTTCTGATAAGTAGGTAAAGGGTGATTCGGGTACTTCATTTATTTTTTTAGTTGAACCGGTTGGTAATATTCTGGCGGGAACCCGTTAATATTTCTCCATAACTCATAATAGATAGGAACATCTTTTAACAAGGCAATACCATTGGCACCTCCTCCCAGTTTTAATTGGGTTGGCCATTTTCTATCTGCAGGATCTTCTGTTACCAAAATCCTGAATTTTCCATTGGTTCCCATAGATGTTTCAATGGCAACAATTTTACCGCCAAATGTTCCATAACTATTTTGTGGCCAGCCACTAAATACAATGGCCGGAAATCCATCAAATACAAACCTTACTTTTTGTCCGTTAGCAATCAAGGGCAGGTCCATAGGATCTATAAAGAGTTCAACCGCATATTGTATATCAGTAGGCACAACGGTTACAATCATCTCCCCTTCTTTCAGGATCTCACCAATACCTGCTTTTTTCGATTTAATGATTTGTCCGTTTTGTGGTGCCAGGATATAATAGAGCCTATTCCTGGCATCATAATTGGCATAAGCATTCTTTAACTTAGATACATCTGCATCGGTGGATGCAGCAGATGAAAGTGTTCCAAATCTTTCTCCCTCTGCCTTTGCTATCTTGTCTCTGTAATCCTGTTCTGTACTTGTTTTTTCAATTCTCAGGTTTAATATTTCCTGTCTGCCCTGCAATAATTTATTTTCTATACTGGTTTTTTTGGCAATACCATTCTGGTAATTCACCTTTCTTTTTTCAAACTCCGTTAATGAAATAGCACCACTGTCCAGCATTAGTTTTGCAGCATCAATTTGTCTTTTATAAATAGACAATTCATTGTTCACTGCAATAATTTCCATGCTGTCGCTGGTATTCTTTAATTGCTGTTGTTGTAGTTTATTGTCAATAGATTGAAGCTTCAGACGCAAGGCTTCATTCAATGCTAAGATTTGGGTAGCACCTGTTTCTGTTTTATTCAGGTATTCCTCTCTGCTAAGGGTTTTTGCTTCTATCTGTTCCTGTGTTCTCTTTAAAAGGGAGGTGTCGAAATATTCTACTTTTATTTCTCCTAATTGCAAAATGGTATCTCCTTCTTTCACATAGTCGCCTTCTTTCACATGCCATTTAAGAATTCTTCCTGCAATAATAGTATTTAGTTCCTGTGGTCTTTGTTCCTGGCGCAAGGTTGTTACCATACCTTTTGCACGTATGTTTTGTGTCCATGGAAGAAATAGTACGAGCAATAAAACAACCACTATACCCCAAAGCCATTTGCGAACGTTACTTCGCTTATTGATTCGGTATATCTTGCCAAAAGACTTCCAGCCCTTCTCGTTGTCAAGTGATTCTATTTCTGATACAATATAATTTTTCATCTTCCTCTCTTATCAATTGATTGTTGATTCATTGCCCTGCAATTCAATCTGTTTGTTGCAATGCTTATGCAAAGTCAAATCAGCTGATGCTATAAGTATGGTGGTATTACTATAGGTTTTTAAAATCGACATAAACTTTTCCTTTCTCATTTCATCCATCTGTGTGAAAGGTTCTTCCAGTAAGAGTAGCCTGTGCTTACCCAGCAATGCTCTCATTAATAAAATATGTTGTTTTATATTAGAAGGCAGGCGTTTTCCTAATGGGTCCAGTTCTGAATCCAGGCCGTATTTCTTTGTTTGCAAGTAGTCTGTAAATCCGGTCTTATCAGCCAATTCTGTCAGTTCAGCAATATTAATAAGCTGATTTCCTAAAGTTATATTTTCAAGTATAGTGCCATGAAAAATATCCTGGCTACTCAATAAAATACCTGTTTGCGAACGAAGGCTTTGCAAATCAAAATTTCCAACAGGAATATTGTCGATTAAAATATTGCCTGAAAAATTATTGAATGATCCTGTAAGTAGTCTAAGCACGGTTGACTTACCCGTTCCTGATTTGCCTGAAATTTGTACTATCTCTCCAGGCAATATATTACAACTAAATTTATGCAATACTTCTTTCCCATCCGGGTAGGAGAAACTAACATTTTGAAAGTCTATTTCAACACCTTTATCCTGTGTCGACATTTGTAAGCTACCTGATTGTTCTGTTTCTGCTTCCGTAAGTACACTTAATTTTTCAATAGATACAAGGGTGTCATAAATGGTATCCAGACTGATAATTAGTTTTTCAACGGAGCTGATGATGGCAATGATCACAATATCGGCAGCTATAAATTGTCCTACATTAATTTGCTGGTTCACCAAAAGAACACTACCCAGAATAAGCATTGCAGCGGTAATGATAACTTTAAAACTGATCAGGCTCCAGAATTGTATCAGCAATATTTTAAAATAGGCGGTTCTAGCATCAAGATAACCACTTACTTCTTCGTCTGTTTTCAGAAATTGGAGCTGACTGTTCTTGGCATATTTAAAAGTTTTTACTACTCTGGCTGTTTCCTGCAACCAGGCAGCAACACTGTATTTATAACTGCTTGCTTCCAGTGCCTGGCTCAGCCCCTTAGGTGAAGTAAATCTTAGAATGAGTATTACAATAAGAATCAATAGAACCCCAAATGCAATAAATACCGGATGGTAAAATGCTAGCAATAGTAAGCCAAACAGGATCTGAATGATTGCTGCAGGTAATTCCAATAATATTTTTTCGATTCCTTTTTGCAATGAAATGGTATCAAAGAAGCGATTCACTAATTCAGGTAGATGGTAATTATCTAATTTTTCTACATTTATTTTAGGAAGTTTATTGCTGAATTCGAAAGCGTATCGCAGGAATATTTTTTGTTTTAATTTTTCAATGATTTCTAATTGTCTCACCTGTAGTAGTCCATTCAGGAAAGTACCTATCACAGCTAATCCTATCAACACAATAATTGATGTGGAAATGGATCCTGCCATTACAAAATTGATGATTGTTTGAATACCCAATGGCAGGGAAAGTTGAATAATACCAGCCAAAATAGCAAACATATAAATAGCCGACAGATCTTTCCTGTCGGCTTTTAAAATTGCATAGAATTTTATAAGGTTGCTTCGTATGTCCGATTTGTAAGGAGAACTCATATTCTTTACTGCTTTATTGTCCTATAGAAGGAGGGAATTTTATATCAATGTATGCATGAATATTAGTGGTTACTAATTCTTTTGCCTTCATTTTTTCAACAACTTGCTTCAGCTTCTTTTCAAGTTGGTGTATTCTGGTTTCAGAATGTTTGATTTCCTCAGGAGTTAGTGTTAATGACTTAATTTTTTCTGCATGAAATGCAATTTTAACATCAACAATAGCAATGAGTATTTGTTCGGCTTCTGCTACTGAAAACCGACCATCAATAAGCTGTACTTCCATGGTTTAACGTTTTATTTTTATAATTATTGTCCTTGAGCTGCTGTAAATCCGGGTTCATCATTGAAATAGTAGAGATTTTCAGTTTTTATGATATCCATTCCTGCATCATTAAGTTTTTGCATCAATTGCAATGTATCGGAATAGGCAACATCAAATCCGGGGTTTTTGAACCTGCACCGCCAATGGTCGGTACAAAAAGTTTCTGGAAATCCATTAGGCCATACTTTGGTTCCTCTGTTGGTAATCATTTGTAAAGACAATGGATTTGTATTATTTATCGTATTGATTTTAGTTGCAATTTTTTCTACATCCTTATCTGTTTCATGCAGAAATATATCAACACCTCTCAAAGTTTTTACACTCTGTGGTCTTGGTGTTAGGGTGATATTAAAATTGCCAATGGCATCAGCGTATTTTACGGGCGTTAATAAGGAAGGTTTTGCATCCAGTCTTTCAATTACTGCTGCTGCAAATTCCCTTGTGCCTACCTGTATTTTTGAAATACTTTCTTTAAATATATCCTTAGTATGAATGCCATCTTCCAAAGTTTTTAACCAGGCATTCTGAATTTTTTCAGCAACAGCTCTCTGACCAATATGCACCAACATTTGAATAGCACCTAAAAGAAGTCCGGAAGGATTGGCCAAATTTTTACCGGCAATATCTGGTGCAGAACCATGTATGGCTTCAAACATGGCAAAACCATCGCCAATATTGGCACTGCCTGCAAGGCCCACGCTTCCGGTGATCTGGGCGGCTATATCACTTACAATGTCTCCATATAAATTAGGCATCACAATAACATCGAATACTTCTGGTGTGTCGGCTATTTTAGCAGCGCCGATATCAATGATCCAATGTTCTTTTTCTATGGTAGGATATTCAGCGCCTACTTCATCAAAAACCTTATGAAATAACCCGTCTGTCATTTTCATGATATTGTCTTTGGTAAAACAGGTTACTTTTTTTCGGTTATAGGCTTTTGCATATTCAAAAGCATAGCGAACAATCTTTTCAGAACCCGGTCTTGAGATCAGTTTCAGGCATTGGTATACTTCATCTGTTTGCCTGTGTTCGATGCCTGCATATAAGTCTTCTTCATTTTCCCTGATAATTACCAGGTCCATTTTTGGGTGATTGGTACTTACAAAAGGATGATAGGATACACAGGGTCTCACATTAGCAAAAAGACCCAGTACTTTTCGGATGGTAACATTCAAACTTTTAAATCCTCCTCCTTGTGGTGTAGTAATGGGTGATTTAAGAAATACTTTTGTCTTTCTTAAAGAGTCCCAGGAAGACTGCTCTATGCCCGATTCGTTGCCTTTTAGGTAGACTTCTTCACCTATTTCAATTTCTTCAAAGCTTAATTGGGCGCCTGCTGCATGTATGATATTCAGGGTGGCATCCATTATTTCCGGACCAATGCCATTTCCCCTAGCGATAGTGATTGTTTGCATTTCATTTTTTTGAAGTGCAAAAATGCCATTATGAATTCATTTATATTTATTTATATTTATTATATAATACATAAAAATAACTTATGCATTTTACTTTACACCAACTAAAAGTGTTTACGGTTGTGGTTGAATACAAGAGTATCACCAAGGCTTCTGTGGTATTAAATATGACACAGCCTGCAGTGTCTATACAAATAAAGAAATTACAGGAACAGTTTGATTTTCCTTTAACGGAAGTAATCGGCAGGCAACTTTTTGTAACAGATTTTGGGAAGGAATTAAACCTGATGGCCATTAAGATACTCGAAGATGTGGATGCGATTCAGTATAAATCAGAAAAATTTAGTGGCATGCTTTCCGGCAAACTAAAGCTGGCAGTGGTTTCCACGGGGAAATATGTCATACCCTATTACCTTAAAAATTTCATCAAAGCGCATCCCAATATTGAAATTATGATGGATGTAACCAACCGCGCTAAAGTGATTCAAAGCCTTGAAAATAATGAAGTAGATTTCTCTCTGGTTTCTTTGCTTCCGGATAACCTGCAGGTGAATAAGGAAATCCTGATGCCTAATAAATTATTTCTTACTGCTGCGATTGATGAAAAATTGGCATTAAACAAAGTTCATAGCAAGTCTGTTTTTAATCATTTACCACTAATTTTTCGGGAGGAAGGATCTGGAACAAGGGTTAAAATGCAACAATTCTTTAACAATGCTAAACTCATGCCGAAGGTAAAACTGCAACTTACCTCAAGTGAAGCAGTTAAACAGGCAGTTTTGGCCGGACTGGGCTGCTCTGTATTGTCTGTTGTTAGTATCAAAAATGAGCTAAAGAGCAAAGAGATACAGATTATCCCCGTTAAAGGATTTCCCATACATTCTCAATGGATGCTGATCTGGTTGAAGAAAAAAAATTTTTCACTAGTGGCACAGACTTTTATTGAATATGTAAGGATGCACAAAGCCGCCATCAATAAGGAACATTTTAGCTGGATTGATAAATACTAGTAAAATATAAAGCAGGTAAAACTCTTTTAAAAGATTGGAAAAATTAACCCTTCCATTTCCGTAGCTGCTGTAATACAGCCCTTAAATCCTTTGGTACAGGTGCTTCCAGGTCAAAGTTCTCCTCATTTAAAGTAAATTTCAATCTGTAAGAATGCAGTGCCAGTCTTGCGAGAATGGGTTTTTCTTCCTCTGCCACTTTTGCCAGCTTGAAGTTCTTTTTTAGGGAAGAAAGTAAAATGGGTTTTGCTTCGCCATAGATATCATCACAAACTATTGAGTGACCAATATGTTGCATATGTACCCTGATCTGGTGTGTTCTGCCTGTATGAATTCTGAAACTTACCCAGGAAAATAAACGAAAGGATTCCACCACTTCATAATCGGTTGAAGAGACTTTTCCCTTTGCATGTGTCATCATCTTAGTGGTTTTACCGGGATGTTCCATGATAGGTGCATCTATATTACCGGCAGTATGCACCATTTGACCATAAACAAGCCCCAGGTAATACTTTTCCATTTCCCTGCCTTCAAACAACTGGGATAATTGTTTGTGCGCTTCCTCGGTTTTAGCAAAAACAATAATACCACTGGTATCCCTATCTATACGATGAACGGTATAAATGTTGCCAAATTTTTCTTTCAGTAGATCTTTTAAAGAAATTTCCTGACCCATTCTGTCGGGAATACTTAAAAGACCGGAAGGTTTATTGAGGGCAATAAAAAGGTCGTTTTCAAAAATAATGTCGAGCTGCATGGAAACTGTTTACGCGGTGTCTTTATTTTTTCTAAGGAATGATTTATTCATAAATTTTAATAACCTTACTTCTTTTTCCTGCAACAAACGCCATTTACCACGTTCTACATTTTTTTTGGTGAGGTTGGCAAACATGACCCTGTCGAGCGACTTAACATCATAGCCCAGGTGTTCAAAAATTCTTCTTACAATTCTATTTCGGCCACTATGAATTTCAATGCCTACTACTGTTTTGTCTTTAATATCCGGGTAACCTACAGCATCTGCTTTTACCATACCATCTTCCAGGGTAATACCTTCCAGGATAGATTCCATGTCTTTTTTGGTAACTGCTTTGTCGAGGGTTACCTCATAGATCTTTTTTACTTCAAAGGAAGGATGGGTAAGCTTTTGCGCCAGTTCGCCATCATTGGTCAACAACAATACCCCTGTTGTATTTCTGTCGAGTCTGCCAATCGGATACACCCTTTCGGTTGTAGCGTGTTTGATCAGATCCAATACTGTTTTTCTTCCCTGTGGGTCATTGGAAGTGGTTAAAAAATCCTTGGGTTTATTGAGTAAGATATAAACTGAATTCTTTTGCAGGTAAACGCCTTTTCCTTTTACAGTTACCTTATCCGCATGACTTACCTTATAACCTGGTTCAAATATTTTATCGCCATTAACGGTAACCTTTCCTTCCTTCACCAATTCAGCCGCTTCCCTTCTGCCACAAACGCCGGAGTGCGCAATGAATTTATTCAAAGGCATTTGATCGGAGTCTGAAGACTGGGGTTTGGAGTCTGGAGTTTGGGGTTTGGAGTTTAGAGTTTGAGGATTTAGCGTTCTGGTGTCAGGTTTTTTATTCCTGAAATTCTTTTTTTGGCCTTCCACTTCTCCCTTGCCACTTGTACCCTGATCCTGCATCCTCGGATCTTGTTTCCTGGATCTTTGATCTTGAATCTTGGTTCTTGTATCTTGTTTCTTCTCTCTTGTATCCTGAATCTTGGATCTAGCATCCAGTATCTTTCCTTTCGCCTCTTCCGCCGGCTTAACAACCCCCCTTATTTTCTCAATTTTTTTCTTCCGCATTTCTTCACCTGCGGCGCGGGCTTCGAGTTTTATTTTTTTCTTTTCCTGACGGAAAGCTTCTTTAACGGCACTGCCTTTTTTCTGGTTGGCAAACTTGTCGAAGTTGTCGGTACGATTTTTTTTCATGTTAGAAGTTTTGCTGTTTTACAACAGGAATGCGAAGGTAAGATTTATAAATTTAATGGCTTAAAAGGTAGAATTGAATATCGAACAGAGGAATGTCGAATATCGAATATCGAAATATTCATAAACTTCGATATTCGATATTCGGCGTTCGATATTCGACATTCATTCTCTATTTCCCTTTATTCGCCAACTGCCCACAGGCAGCATCAATATCCTTCCCCCTGCTTCTGCGTAAGCGAGCATTTACCTTGTTCTTATCTAAGATCTGCATGAAATGTTGAATACCTTCTTCATCCGGTTTGCCAAAACGGAAAGCGTCTATGGGATTGTATTCTATGATATTGATCAGGTCTGCAGGTATTTGACGGTAAATACGTGTGAGGTCTTCGGCATCTTTTTCAGAATCATTCAAATTTTTGAAAAGGATATATTCAAGGGTGATCTCATTACCAGTTTGTTTATAAAAATAATTCAAAGCCTCGGTAAGCACTTTGATATTATTGGTTTCATTGATTGGCATGATCTCGTTTCGTTTGGCATCGTTAGGTGCATGTAGTGATAAGGCTAGTTTAAACTTTACTTTATCATCCCCCAGCATTTTGATCTGCTTCGCTACACCCGCAGTAGAAACTGTGATTCTCTTAGGACTCATGAACAAGCCATCCTCAGCTGAAATTCTTTCAATGGCTTTTAATACATTGGAATAGTTCATCAATGGTTCGCCCATACCCATAAACACAATATTGGTTAGCTTTTTTTCAAAGCTGGTTTCGCTTTGTTTGTTAATCAGAACTACCTGATCATAGATCTCATCATAAGTAAGGTTACGTTTTCTGTCCATATACCCTGTTGCACAAAACTTACAACTCAAACTGCAGCCAATTTGTGAGGATACGCAGGCGGTCTTTCTTTCATCTGTGGGTATCAAAACGCCTTC
>CALRUV010000054.1:0-17100 GCA_943371455.1 Chitinophaga pinensis
ATTAAAAGGTAGTGCAGACCCTTGATATGGTTTTCCGAAATTTCTATCGAGGTAAAATTGTTGGCAATTGTATCCAAAGTTTCAAAGTATCCAACAACCTCCTGGGCATCTCTTTCCTCTAAAGAAGTTTTGCTGATTTTTTCTAATAAAATGCCAACCTCGTTATCCGACATTTTCGAACCCTCTATTCTGGTTGAAGCACCAACACTCTTTACTGTTGCAATGGATTTCAACTGTTTTAATGAACTACCTTCTCTTTTTTCTATACTAGTCCAGGAAGCATCAAAACGATCTATGATTGACAATTCGGTCATGAGTTTCATACCAATATCAAGACGAAAACTGTAAATTTCGAGATTCATATATCCGTATTTATCCGTAAATATACGAAACCGTATTCGAATTATGAACTACTGAATATCCGTATTTATCCGTAAATATTTGATTTGGATACGAATATCGCAGAGCAGATGGTTATGTTGGCTAATGCAGTTTACCTATAGAAATACCATAATTGTGTATTTAATGACGAATAAATCGGCATTTTAAAGGAATAATGATGAAAAATCGCCTCTTTTCAACGGAATTGATTATTTATCCCGGCCAGTTTCATGGGATCTCTGTTCCGAGTTATGTGAAAGACAGTTTTAAAAGATATATTGGTTTGTAAAGCTTTTGGAAAGTTCTGAAGCTTTCCAAAAGCTATTCTTCTCCCTATATCCATTTATATCCGTAAATATTCAATTTTGATACGAATATCATAACGCTCAAGGTTTTTGATGAGTAAAGATTGAGGTAGAAAATTGAATATTAACCCAAAGCATTGACTAAATATGTGCGTTTTACATGCGCATTTCGGAAATTTTCCGAATTATATTACTAATAATTGCATAATATCGTTAATTTTACATCATCAATTCGGAAAAATACCGAATTAGTATGCTTTTTTTAACAAAATGAATATTATACAATCAATTCTAAATTATTCAGAGCAACCGCTATCCAGTCAGGTTCTTTTACACCTATTAAAGGAGTATAGCAGACCTTATGATAAAATTGATGAGCTCATAAAAAAGGGGATGCTCATTCAGATCAGAAGAGGGCTTTATATACCCGGCGCCAACTTACCTATGCGCGGACCAGAACCTTTTCTATTAGCCAATCATTTGTATGGTCCCAGTTATGTTTCAATGGAATCGGCTTTATCTTATTGGGGACTCATACCCGAAAAAGTATTTGAAACGAGTTGTATTACTACCCGAGCAACAAAATCATTTAAAACAGCGATGGGCAAATTCAGTTATACAAAACTGCCATTGCCTTACTATTCTTATGGTATTCAACAAGTATTGCTCACGCCACGACAAACGGTTTTATTGGCGGGACCTGAAAAAGCCTTGTGTGATAAAATAATTACAACACCTGGATTGCAATTAAGAAGCAGAATACAAACCATAGAATTTTTAACTGAAGACTTGCGTATAGAAAAAGAAGCATTGAGAAAACTCAATGGAAAAGATCTGCGGGTTTGGGCAAAAACTTCTACTAAAAAAAGCAGTATCCTTCTTTTGGCACAAACAATAGAATCCTTATGATACAACAATGGCTGGCATCATATAACCCACAAAATGCTGCTTCTACGGAACAAGCACTCAGAGAGAGATCATGCAAGAAATTGCGCTTGCAGGATTGCACCGTGCGGGCTTTTTTAAAGAAGCGGCTTTTTATGGAGGTACTGCCTTACGGATTTTTTATGGTTTAGATAGATACTCTGAAGACCTAGATTTTTCTTTGTTAACACCCAACACGCAGTTTTCAATAAAACCCTACCTGTCATCTATCGAAACTGAATTTGCTTCGCTTGGCATGAAAGTAAGTATCCATGAAAAAATTAAATCTACTGCTTCAAATGTTGATTCTGCTTTTTTGAAATCAGAAACCTCATGGAACGAGCTAACACTTATAAACACGCTAACCCCCATTGGTTTAACCAACAAACCGAATATTAAAATAAAGATGGAAGTAGATACCCTTCCGCCACTTGGGTTTGAGACCGAGGATAAACTGTTGTTGAAACCATATTCATTCTACGTTAACTGCTTTACAATTTCTAATTTATTCGCCGGTAAAATGCATGCGCTGTTATTTAGAAAATGGAAAAACCGCGTAAAAGGTAGAGACTGGTATGATCTGGAATGGTATATCAAAAACAATGTGCCACTTAATTTGCAACACTTATTTATGCGGGCAAATGATAGCGGCGATTGGATAAAACCGGAAATGACGCAAAAAGATTTGATGAAACTTTTAAAACAAAAAATAGACAATGTAAACATGAAATCAGTGAAAGAAGATATTATTCGGTTTATACCTAAAGATGAGGTTCTCGATATCTGGTCGTCAAAATATTTTAAAGAACTGATAGCCCATTTAAAATTTGTTTAATAAATAGTGTTTACAGAAGAATTTATTTTTCGCCCAACAACCCATCCATCATAGCGTAAAACTCCTTTTTAAAATCCTCAAAATATTGACCGCTCCCTGGTCCATAGAAATTGCCTTTGATCTGCCGAACCAATCCTTTTTTATCAATCACTATAGTGGTAGGAAATGAGCGGATAGGGGTTAATTGTGGTAAGGTTTTTTCCGTTTTATTGTCATCAGAAGCTGCTGCGCCGGTAATCAACATGGGGTATTGCACTTGAAAGGTTGATTGAAATTTTTGCAGGCTTTGCTTGGATCTTTCTATATCGGTGGAATTTTCATATGCAAGTGCAATGATTTCTACTCCCCTGTTTTTATTGTTTCGATAATACTCACTCAAGAACTTTGTTTCATCCATACAGTTGGGGCACCAGGATCCCATGAGTTGTAAAATCACCACTTTATTCCGAAAGCGCTCATCACTGATTGAAACTGATTTACCGTTGAGATCATTAAATTGAAAACTAAGGGAAGTCTCACCTTCACGTAAGCGCGTGGGTTGATCCTGTGCTGGTAAAGAAATAACTTCATTACGGGTAGCTACCCATTTTTCTTTTCCATTATTACCTGAATAAAACATGCCACCGGAAAGTTGGTTAACATCTTCCGCTTTAGCGGTGATCACAAATGCATGCGAACCATCAAAAGTATAGAGCCGAAGAGAATCGCCGGTTACGGTTCCTTTTAAATAACGGTAATCGCCACTGGGTGTTAAAAAGCTACCGATGATCCTTTCTGCTTCCTGTGTAAAAACGCCTACCGCCTTGCGCAGTGTACCATTGGGCCTGGTAATGGTGATATCCCATTTACCGCTGAGATTGGCTTTAGGCGTAATTTTTTTGGTGACAGCAATTTGTTTTTTTTCCGGATAAGCATGAAAAGGCCAAACCTGAAATCCTGTGCCCGTGCCTTTGGTCCAGGTACCTGATAAACTGCCATCTGTATTTCTTTTGCTTAGAAAAGAAGATTCAAATACCGGCATTGAAAAATTAAGGGAATCATTGCTTATCCTTACATTTTTGATGGTTATTTTTTCTGTTGAATTGGGAATGTATAAAACAGTTTTACCATTTTCTTTACCAGATTCTAAGGTAAAAATAATGGCGATGCTGTCTTGTCTGGTGAGGTATGCCTTCCAGGATATGGGCAGTGTTTTTTGCGCATATAAAATTGTTAAGGGTGCAAGAAGGATAGGTAGTATAAATAATTTTTTCATGTAGGTAGGATAATGGTGCAAGTTCGGAGAAAGATTTGAAAACAGGATGGTGTTGGCGTTTTGATTTGGGAACAAGAAATGATGAGGGATGAATGGAATGATGAATGTTGTAAATCATGCGGGTAGGCCCTCGGGGGACTAAAGTCCCCCAATTAAAAATATTACATCATTTTCCCTGCTCTGAAGAGCAGGGCTAAGATGGAGAACAACAACCAAATAATGCGAAATCCCGAAATTATTTTTAAATCTTAGCCTCGCTCTTCAGAGCGCATACCCAATGATGTGAAAACCCGAATGCAAATGTTCTAAATCTTAGCCTCGCTCTTCAGAGCGAGGTTAGAAAAATATAGATATAACAAGGGGCGCTTTAGCGCCGATTGTTGTTAGAGCGCAAGGCTAAGAATGCAATCCCAAAAAAATAATTAAAAATGAAACCAACACTTTTTCTGAACCTATTATTTTATGGAATTCTTACCGTTTTAATTTGGGAAGTATGTGCAGAGAAAATACCCAATGCATCACCAATAATATTATTTGGGGGATTGGCGGGAGCAGAGCCACCCCTAAAACCGCCACCTGATTGTTGCCCGAGCGAATAAAAATACGCATAGGTATCGGGAGAAATGCATTGCATTTCTACTTGTACCTGATCACCTTTTAATAATTCCAGATCGGGGTCACTGCTACGCAAGGGGCGTTGATTGGGTAAACCATTATTCAAATTATCGTTGAAAACATAATAGGTTTCATCTAATTTGTTATTGATCTTCTGTATAAAGCGATAACTGTTACCCAGCACTGAAGGGTCTGCATATCGGGGAATGACATTCACCCTTTCTTTTCCATTGGCGATGGAATAGCTTAGGCGTAAACTATCAAGACTTATAAAAGCCGGCATGGTACTTTTTGCAGAATAGTTCTTGCCTTCGGCGGTTACGGTTAAAGTATAGGTTCTGCCTTCAACACCTATGAGTTTATTGGTTTTGTAATTACCGTTTCCTGCATAAGTAAGCGTATCGCGTAGGTTGGTATTATCGGTAATCACCACAAAAGCATTTGTTACCGGAGGGTATGTATTGGTTTGGTTAAAGTTTACAGATTTGGTAATCTTAACAAAATAAGGTCCTGCCTGGTTGGTTATATTACCTTCTATCACCAGTTTGTCGGCGTTATTGGTAAGGTCTAGTTGTATCACTTTTTTACAACCGGTAAAGAGAAAAGCTATGGCTATTAATTTGACTAATGATTTCATCAGGAAAGAAGTTAAAATTTAAAATTATACGTTACACTAGGCACCCATCTGAATAAGGCAGTTTGTTCTGTCTGCGTTTTGGTGGCATCATTGGGATCATCCTGAAAGGCAATGCTGTAGGCGTTTTCGCGGCCATATACATTGTACAGACTAAAATTCCAGGTGCTCTGGTAACGACCCTTTTTGGGTCTTTCATAAGTGGCACTAAAATCGAGTCGGTGGTTATCAGGCATCCTGTTCACGTTACGATTACTGTATTGGAAAATGGTTTGTCCGCCCAAATTATATTTACCCGTAGGAAATGTAACGGCATTACCTGTATTATAAATGAAAACACCGGAAAGAGACCATTTAGGCGTAATCTGGTAGATAGTGGCTATGGCAAGATCATGTGTACGATCTTGTTTGGCATTGTACCAGTTATTATTGTTGATACCAGTTATCAAACGTTCTGTTTTGGATAAGGTGAAACTGATCCAGCCGGTAAGTCTGCCCGATTTCTTTTTAGCGATCAGCTCTAAACCATAAGCCCTTCCCTTACCATAAAGTAATTCGCTTTCTACATCCGGCGCTGTATTCACATCGGCAGCTTCTTTATAGTCTACCTGGTTTTGCAGGTCTTTATAATATACTTCCACACCCAGTTCATAGGTATTGTCTTTAAAATTTCTTGCATAACCCAAACTCAACTGATCGGCTATTTCGGGTTTTACGTTATAGGAATTTCCTATCCATTGGTCGGTTGGGTTAGAAGAAGTTGAATTGCTTAATAGGTGTAAGTTTTGTGTATTGCGCGCAAAACCAGCTTTTATGCTGCTCTCTTCATTGATTCGGAAATTAGCGGTGAGCCTGGGTTCCAGGTTATAATAGGTTTTTCCGGCACTGCCTTTGGCTAATACAATGCTTTCTGTTTTCACACCATTATTATAGATATTATAGGTAGTACCACCTAATAAGGTAAAGGCAGAAAAGCGTAAACCATAATCAAGGGTTAGCTTGTCATTGGCTTTGTAATTGTTATTGATATAAACGGCATTTTCTAAGGACTCTCTGCCATCCTTGTTGATACTGTTATTAACGGTTCCAGTAAATGTACTGGGTGCAATGGTGTGGTGAATGGCATTTACACCAAAACGGATAGCATTTTTTGGATTGAGGTAATAAGAGAAATCCTGCTTCAAATTCCAGTCGCGGATATTTGAGTTTATATTAAAATCAGTTTCGCCATTTTTGATCTTGATATTATAGTTGTACTTACTATAAATTATGGAAGTGTTGGAAAATAGTTTTGCATTAACCACGCTATTCCAGCGTAATGTTCCGGTATTATTACCCCAATCAATTCCAAAGCTATTGCTGAATGATAGTACGTCTCTGCCAAAATATCCTGAAAGGTATAACCTGTTTTTATCGTTAATCTTAAAATTGGCTTTGGTATTTACATCATAGAAATACAGGGTATTGTCTTTAAAATCGGGTGCAGCTTGTAAGAAAACGTCGGCATAGGTTCTTCTACCGGAAACAATAAAAGAGGACTTCTCTTTTTCAATAGGTCCTTCAATGCTCAAGCGGCTACTAATGAGGCCTAATCCACCACTCACATTAAAATCCTTGTTATTGCCTTCTTTCATTTTTACATCGAGAACAGAAGAAAGTCGGCCACCGTATTGTGTGGGACTATTTCCTTTGATAATGGTAGCATCTTTGATAGCATCACTATTGAATGTGCTAAAAAAGCCTAGGAGGTGCGAGGCATTGTAAACAGGTGCTTCGTCTAAGAGTACGAGGTTTTGATCGGCAGATCCTCCTCTAACATAAAAGCCACTATTACCTTCACCCGCAGATTTAACGCCTGGTAAGAGCTGAATGGTTTTCAACAAATCTTTTTCACCAAAAATTACCGGCACTTTAGAGATGTCTTTCATGTTCAATATCTCAGTTCCCATGGTGGCTTTGGCCAGGTTATCGTCTTTCCTTTTAGAAGCTACCACCACTTCTGTTAATTCTTTTTTGCCGTCCATCTTCCAGTTGATCACTACCGAGCTGTCTAAAACCAGGGTTATTCTTTGTTCGGCATAGCCAACATAGTTAACCCTTATGGTGTATTTGCCTTTGGGCAGTGAAATGGAATAGAAGCCATAATCATTGGTAGATACGCCAGATCTCAGTTTATCTTCTATTTGTAAGGCGGCACCAATCAGTGCTTCACCAGTTTGGTTGTCTTTGATGCTACCGCTGATGGTAAATTTTTGCTGGGCATATGAGTCGAAACTACAAAGTACTGCAAGGAAAAAAAGGTAAAAAATCTTCATAAATAGGTGTTTCATAGCTAGCGTTGCTTTCCTCAGTAACAATTTATAACTAAAACGGTTCAGTTTAATGGGAAAAGGGTGGAAAATGGCAAAGGTATTGACCAGTGAAATAGAATTAAGGCCAGGAAATGTTAAATCCACGTAAAGAAGGACGAAATGAATACCGAATCCCGCTAAAGCGGGACATGTTGAATGATGAAGTATAACGGGGAAATTAAATTCAAATTTTATTCTCAGCAAAGTCTCTCAAAAAGGCTACAGTGAACCCACAAGTCATATTGAAGTTCGTTTTTGCAAAGTTTCTATCTATGAACAGAAAAAGTATTAATAAAAATATTCCAAAAAACATTGAAATATATGCAGTACGGGCAAGTGAAGTTGGGTACAAGGGGAAAGATAAAATATCCTGGCGTTTACTATACAAATACTGAATTGATAACTATGATCAAGCTATTGGCATCATTGAGTTATACAGGAAGAGATGGCATATTGAACAGTTGTTCCGGTTATTTAAAAAACAAGGTTTTGAAATGGAAGAAAGTGAGCTTGAAACAGGATAGGCTCTTCGTAAATTATCTATCTTGGCACTCAATGCTTTGCTGCTTATCATGCAGTTAATGCACGCAACAGTAAACTGAAATGCACAACCATTATCAGAAGTGTTTACAGAATCAGAACAAAGATGTTTGCAACAGGCAAATCAACACTAAATGGAAATTCAACTAAACAAATGAATCTATACAAACCATTAAGTTTGATTTGGGCAAGATGGATTATTGCTGGTTTGAGAGGCTGGAAAGGTTATACATCACAAAGAGATGCAAGTCCTATTACATTGAAAAGAGGACTTGATAACTTTAATCAAATGTAATAAGGCTGGTGTTTAGGATTAAAATACTTTGAAGATGTGGGTACACGGTAGCCACTCCGTAACACTACGGAGAAGTTCCCTGTGATTTATTTCTGTTGGGATGTAGACTCTGAGAAGGAAACAATTTATTGAGGTTTGATCCTGTTGTGTTTCTGCAAACTCACTTTATTCTAGAATCGCCTAGTCAGCTTTCGCGAGACCCGTTGGGGAACATCAAGTCTTTTCTATGTAGTGGTGATGGCGTGGAATGTAAACTGTAAGATTGTATGCTGAGGGTGACATCCTCAGAAAAAATGATGATCTTTCTAGCGAGGAAAGAAGAAAGCTGTGTTACCCCTTTTTAGGCGCCTAAACGAATATCGAATATCTAACAATCAATGTTGTATACAGTAATGTAAATGTAAAACAAGACGATCATTTAAAAGCAATTCAGCTTTATGCGGGAAACGCGGAGAGCATTGAGAGCGCATCCGGAGAGAATAGTATAATTAAGTATGACTCCGCGAAGAATGCAAGGATTTAAGGTGGATATACTAATTTTAACAAGATTGGTGATTGATCTTATACACGCATCATGGGAACTATTATTTAGTAGTGATTATTGCTCATTTTGAATCTGATAGCGAATCAAAACGAAGTGCCATGCGTATGCTTTATAATATTCATGGCTAGTTTTGGGAACGGCTTAAATAACCCGATACTCAGATTGGTAAGTAGCGGATACTCAGAAAGCTTTTGTAAATGGCGGCTCAACTTTACTCGGGTAGAGAATTCAGTATTCCAAAAATTTCGATAGTTTTCAATCAACTGCTGTTTTGTAATTGCTTCCAAAAAGTAGCTGTCAATAGCAGATGCCAATATACATGCAGACCTAAGCGCAATGCTCATACCATTACCGGTAATGGGCGCAATACTTCCTGCTGCATCTCCTAAAAAAAAGGAGTTGTCGGTGGCCGGTTCTTTAATGTTGAAATTAATACCGCTGATAGTAAGCGGATCCTTGTATAAGAATTCAGCTTTACTAAACATTTTTTTTATATGGTTGTTTTGAAACAGAAAAACCTTTTCCAATTCAGGAATAACGTTGTGTACGTTGGTGAGTTTTTTGGAATTAACAATGTAGCAAATACAAGACTTATGATCTTCTATGTTGGAAATTCCACAATAGCCACCTGGAAAATTATGGATCTCCACCACACTGGCATCCCTTTCTAAACGAACGTGGTATTTAATACCTATGTAATTGGTGCCGTTTAATTGCGTAACTTTTTCTTTCGTTTCTAAATTCGATTTTCTGCCTGATGCATTGCATACTAAGCAGGCTTTTACATCGCCGTTATTGGTTTTAATGGTATGCGCATCTTCTATTTTGTTATAAAGCGTATCGAATGCTTTGCATTTAAGCATAAAAACAACACCCTTACTTTTTGCTTCTTCAAAAAGCAGCTCTTCCAATAAAAAACGGCTGATACCGAAGCCACCCAGATCGAGCGAGGTTTGAAATGTACGTTTACCTGTAGAACTTAATTTGAAATTGGTAATGAGCGGCAGGTTTAACAAAGACAAGGCCGGACAGATCCTTTGCAAATAATCATGCGATTCCATTGAAATATATTCACCACATACTTTATGTCTTGGGTAATTTCCTTTCTCAATAACAACAACAGAAAAGCCTCTCATTTTTAAATCAATTGAAAGAGCTAGTCCGGCTAGTCCACCACCAATAATGGCTACATGATATTTCATTCAAACGCAATTACAATGTACCTAAATGCCCAACTCCATTTTACAGCGTACTTTTTGTAGCCGGCTTGTTGTAGCATCCATTCCAACTCACTTTTTCTGAAAGCCCTCCGAACAGAAAGACAAGCATCATTCTTTACCAACCAAGAACGCGAAAATACGGCTGTAAGAAATTTAATGCTATAATAGGCCAGCCAATTGCGGTGCAGGTCATTGGCCAATATCATACAATGGTGGGCTTTGCCGAATGCAAAAAGACCAATTATCTCTTCATCTGTTAAGTGATGAAGAAATAAGCTACAATGAATGATATCGATTTGATCAAGCAATTCTGGAGCTATATTCCGGTAATCATCACAGATCAGCTTTTTGTTTTGGATAGCTGCCAGGTTCTTTTCCGCATAAATCACACAGTCTTCCTTCAAGTCTACACCATAAAAAAATATGGGCAAGCCTTTGCTATCGGCAAATTTAGAAAGCTGTTTAATGGCATCACCCCCACCAAAACCTACATCTAATATATTGTAGATGGTCTTTTTTGTTTTCAGGATGTCTTTCAAACCCTTCAACGAGGCTTTGTATCCGCCCAGATAAGTATTGATAACATCAAGCTCCGCTAAGTTTTGATACAAATCCTTGGTAGCGATTTTGCTATTGTCCAGGTATTCCTTTTCATATGATCTATTCTGGAATTGCATAATGGGGAACACTATGTTTTTGGTAATTGAAGCTGTTTGTATCAATCGAGGTAAGCTGAATCATTTCCACCGTTAAGCCCGGACCAAATGCACATCCAAATATTCTTTTGCTTGTGCTGTGTTCTGCAATTCTTATTTTACGCAATATCCGGTTTAATATAAACAAGATGGTTGGTGATGACATATTGCCAAAGTGCTTTAAAACATACATAGAATCTTCTACATTGTCATCATTCAGTTGCAGGCTATCTTTCACGGCTTCTACAATTCTTACCCCACCAGGGTGAATGGCCCAATAATCCGTTTCAGACCTTCTATCCATTAAAAAACCATTGACAACCGGTTCAATGTTTTCCTTTATCGTTTTTACCAAATGTTTGTTCAAATACATCCTGAATGCAACAGAAGAGATATCCCAGGTCATAAGATCACCACTGTGCGGAATACAGGCTGAGCCAATGGTTTCAATACGCAGTACCTGTTTATTTTTTATGAGGTTACTTTCATCACCACAAACGAAAACGGCAGCAGCTCCATCAGCAAACAATAAATTAGCCACTATATCTTCATCTATAATGGATGGGAAAAAGTGCAAAGAACAAAGCTCAACACATACTATAAGAACACAGGCTTCCGGATTGGCCTGTGCTATGAAATGCGCATGTTTGAGTGCCTTGATGGCAGCATAACATCCCAGAAAATTCAAGGCTATTTTTTCAGTGTGGTGCAGATTGAAATGGTCTGCTACCAAAAACTCTAAGCCAGGCGCGAACAGGCCGGTACAACTCACCGTAATAAGGTGTGTAATGTCGGTTGTTTGAATATTGTTCTTTAGCAGCAGGGCATCAATGGCCTTAGTGGCAAGCGGCAAAACCATTTTCTTGTATACTTCCATTCTTCGTTCAACTGGCTGAATGTAATTCTCATCGGTAAATAGTTGCTGTTCTTTTCCTTTAAAATCTGGAATACAACTATAGCGATCGATAATTTTTGTTTTCTCCATTAAAATACCCAGCTTTTTAGTAATGGCCGGCATACCCGAAGCGGCTAATGAACGCGTATAAAATTGAACCAGATCTTCTTTTGCAATAGGGAAATCTGGAACTGCGGTTGATATATCGAGGATAACAGACATGTTTATTTAATTAAAAGTATGGTAAAATAAATGTTGTTGAGCAGTGATTAAAGCAACAATTGCACCATTATATTTTTAAAATTAACCTGCACTTCATTTCGAAACGAACGGATGGCCCTACTGATAAAATAAATAGTAGCAGGCAACATCACAATATTGAAGAGCAAGATATTAATGAGCCCATTAATGAAGTTAAACGATAAATACATAAAAAGGGTTGCCAGAATATACATGAAACCGGAAAAAATAAAAGTTCTTTTGATGCCCAGCAGCAAGCTCAAAGTATGAACGCCATCTTTAACATCTTCTTCGTGTTGATAAATTTGGGTAAGCGGATAGATTGTGCCTATAAAAAAATAACAGGCAAAAGCCGAATACATAACTGAAGAATTAGAAAACAAGTCAATGGATGACAAGCCAACACTATTCGCTACAAATACACTTGCACCCTGGCATAAGCAAACAATTAAAAAAACACAGATGGGATATTTCTTTAGTCGCACTTTTAGGTTACTGTATAAACGAGAAACCAAAATAGAAGCAATGATAAACCCTGTTTTGAACAGATTGATGAATAAGGATAGCAAGATGGCCAGACCATCCATTATATTCGACAACTGCAAAACCAACTTAGTTGGTAAAGGAGGCGCTTTTAAAGCACTAATTGGACCATCGTCAAGATCGTGATAACTGCTGTAAGCCCTATTGGAAGGGAAAACCAGTACATGCCAAATGATCAACAACAGAATTAATTGATAATTAAAATCAGGTTGAATGTAAAAGAATGAGAATAAAAAAATAGGCAAAAGAAACACCGAGAATAGAAAGCTTAATAGTTTATGGTAGTTTAAAATGGTAGTTTTCACAGCGCGTAAATATAAATTGCACAATAGCCAGAAGTAATATACAATATTTACGAATAGTTATAGGATTAACGGATTCTTTAATATTTATTAATCATAAAATGTTGAAGGGAATGTTAAATGCTTTAAAAAACCGTAAAACAAGAAGATCTTTTAAATGCTAATCGGCTTTATGCTAGAACAGCGGATTTCTCTACGAAATACATCCGCGGGAAACAGTCTTTTTAATGCAAAATCCTGCGGAGAATGAAAAAGGGGAAAAATCTGCATCAATACATGTTTCATAACTAACGTTGCTTTCCACATTAACAATTTTTACAAAAAACGCTTTATTACTTTTGGGAAAAGGGTGGAAAAAAGATAAAGACAAGTGAAATGGAATTAAGGCCAGGAAATGTTAAATCCACTTAAAGAAGGAGGAAATGAATACCATGTTGAATGATGAATTATAGTGGGGAAATTGAATTCAAATTTTATTTTCAGCAAAGTCGCTCAAAAAGGACTATGCTGCTAGGATTGAATAGTACACTAGTAATTATTAGTTGTCTATAAATTATAATATGATATTCTCCCTTTGCGCGTAAAAACATCATTCTAATCGCATAGTCCTCAGCGAAAGACTTTGCGAAGAAGGAAATTTATGCCGTTCATATAAATTGGCTTGTGTAGCTGTATGTCTGATATTACCTTGTACTAATGATAACCTTCCTTGTCTGGATCATTCTCTTTGTGCTATGCTGGCCGATAGCCATTTTGGCTTTGTTACTGTATCCAATATTTTGGTTACTTCTGCTTCCGTTCCGGATACTGGGTATTGCGGTGGATGGGGTTTTAGATTTACTGAAAGGGATTATAATGTTGCCGGGGAGGGTGTTGCGGAGGTGAAATGGTGAAGGAGTGAATTAGTGAGAGGGATTAACCGCAAAGACACGAGGGCGCTAGGGTTCGCGAGGATTTTTATTCTCAGCAAAGTCCTCTGAAGAAACAATGCTGATAAAAAAGTACTTCGACATTCGATATTCCTTATTCGATATTCGACATTCAGTTCTTCGATTTCATATTCCGATACAAACCCGCTAGCACAATCAGACAAACAATCAGCATGGCAAGCGTGAGAGAGATGAGTAAAGAAGAGATGACACCCTCTATTAATGGGCTTCCTTCTTTTCCTCCAGCTATGGGCATCATTTTTCCGGCACCAGTAAATGCAGCGATAAGCACTGCCAGAAAATTAGCGAAGGATCCGAAGAGCACTAACCAAAATGCCGCATTTAACCATTTATTAGATACAACTAATTTCTGCCAGATAAGTCCGAGAAGTACTAAAAATATTCCGTTCATAATGCCTTCCAGATGGGCTGATAGTCCCATTCTTGGATTTGCCATCAGTGGCATGCATAAGCTTAAGGCCAATCCTAAAAAAAACAAAAGGATGCCAAGAAAAAGCAGCTTATCTGATTGGTTTTTTTTGAGTTGGGTATTTTCCATTTTTTATTTTTTTAACCGCGAAGGCGCTATGGCGCGAAGGTTCGCAAGGATTAGTTGAACTTCTATTCTCAGCAAAGTCTCTCGTAGAGGACTTTGCTGCTAGGATTGAATAATACAATCGCAATTACAAGTTGCCTAAATACTATGCTCATAATATTTTCCCCTTTCACGAGTATGATTCTCATTCTAACCGCATAGTCCTCTTCGAGAGACTATGCGGAGAAAAAAGGTTCGCGAGGAATAATCTATTCTCAGCAAAGTCTCTCGAAGAGGACAATGTGGAGAATATTTCCATATAAACTTATGTACATCAGAACAGTAAGTAAAGCAAAAATCAATTTTCAATCTCCGCCAACAAGATCACTCTCGGGTCCAACACAATTAAATCTGGTTTGCTGGAAATGGGTATGGTAAAATTGGCTGTTAAATCTTTCATTTTTAAAGTAATTATTTCAGGCGAAGTATTTCCAGCTTTATACATAGCCACTTCAATAGGAAAATCGAAAGCTTTGCCAGATGCCTGAGTTTGTTGAAGGGTTAATGTAACCTGATTTGTGTTGGCATCGAACTGCCAATTGGATTTTAATTGCAGGTTATCGGCTCTGGTTAGGTATTGCGTAAAGAATGACTGCAGATCCTGACCGGAAGCTTTTTCCATTTCGGCAATAAATTCTGCAGTAGTGGTGTTGGCATTAAAGTATTTTTTATAGTAGGCCTGAATTCCTTTTCTAAAATTATCATGTCCCATACGTTCACGCAACATGTGTAATACCCAGGCTCCTTTTTGGTAGGTGAGGCCATGGGTTACGAGTCCGGCTTCTGCAGAGCGGTTGGCAACAATGGGCCAGTTGGGTTCTTTTTTGGTAAGGTCGTAAACTGTTTTGCGCGCAGCTTTGATGCCGCTGAGAAATTCCTGAGCACCATAAGCATTCTCTATAAACAATAAGGTAAAATAAGTAGCAAAGCCTTCACTCAGCCAGGCATCATCCCAGGTGGTTTCGGTGATGGCATTGCCAAACCATTGGTGTGCCAGTTCGTGTATCACCACATTACGCAAACGGGTAGTATACTTTCCTGTCACCATTTTCTCATCATAAAAAATAGCCGAACTGGTTTCCATACCGCCGCCCACACTCTGCGTTTCAACGCTGGCTAATTTTTCATAGGCAAAGGGTCCCACCAGGTCTGTATAAAACTGTAATACCTGTTTGGTGGGTTCTGCAAAATCGTGAAAGCCTGCTTCCCTGTCTTTGGGGTATACCCAGGTTTGGATGGATTTACCCATAAAATCATCTACATACTGCACGGCAAAATCAGCAATGCCCAATACAAATAACCAGCAGGATACCGGCACCGATTGTTTCCAATGGGTGATCCTGGTTTCCTTGTTTAACAGGGATTCTTCCAGAAGCAATCCGTTTGAGATCACTTTATAATGCGCTGGTGCGGTTACAATAAATTCAGATGTTGCTTTATCATAAGGATGATCAACCGTTGGCAACCAATGTCGTGCATTATTGGGCCAGTTCTCACACATAAAACTTCGATCGCCAAATTTGGTTGGTTGAATTTTCATACCACCGGCTGGGATCCCATGATAGTTGATGATTATTGTTATTTGAGGATTAGTGGATTGCGGATTGGTGGATTTTTGAGCGGGGAGTTGTATGAGTACTTCGTTGTTTTGATGGGTATAGCTGAGGTTTTGTTTATTATAGGTAACGGATTCTATGATCATGCCTTTGCCCTTATTTGCTGCTGAGATATTGATGAGGTCTAGGCGGAGTTGTTGGGTGTTCTTGTCTTTTATTTGAAAGCTGATGGCAGCGGAACCTTTTATTTCGTCGTTAGTATCGTTGAAATCCAGGGTGAATGCGTAATGGAGAATATCGATCTTATAGTTTCTGGGGTAATTGTCGGCCTGGGCTGATAGGCTGAATAATATCAAAAGGGTTAGCATCAGAGTTATTCTCATGTGGGTTGTTTTGGGTGTAAAAGTTAAGAAGAAAATTGGGAGGTTTAAAATTAAAAATAGGAGTTTAATATGCAGAGCTGTTAGGGCCTAACCGCTAAGACGCTAGGGCGCGGAGGTTACGCAAAGGAATTTTAAAAATATTGAGCAAACTTGTCAACTTGTCAAGTTTGATTAGCTTTGTACAAATAATTCATATGAACATTCTGACTGTTGGTGAGTTCAAGGCTAATTTTTCGGAGGTATTAAAAAAAGTAATGGCCGGAGAAGAAATCGCTATTTCTTATGGGAGAAAGAAAGAAGTAGTGGCTAGGATTGTGCCAAAGCAATCGGGTAAGAAAGCCCGCAGAAAGATTGGCGTATTGGAGGGGGGGGCAAAAATAATCTTCGCCAAAAACTTTGCTATTACCGAATCTGAATTTCTTGACGAATGAATTACTTATTAGACACACATTACTTGCTATGGGCAGTTGCCGATAGCGGCAAAATAAAAAAGAGAATTCGTGATATTATTACTGATCCTGAAAACAGGATCATCGTGAGCTCTGTTAGTTTTTGGGAAGTATCTTTAAAATTCGCGTTAGGCAAATTAATGCTGAAAGGATTTGGTCCTGAAGACTTGCCACAGGCTTGTGCAGAAATAGGGTTTCAGATAGAAATGCTTTCTGCATTTGATAGCAGCCGGTATCATCAATTAACTACACAGTACCTTAAGGATCCATTTGATAAGATGTTGATCTGGCAGGCAATTAGTAATGGATATACTTTAATTAGTTGTGACAAAGAAATGGAAAACTATGAAGCAGTTGGGTTGAGGCTGTTGAACAGATGAATGATGAAGCGTAGATGAAAATCAAGCACACCCTTTTTTCCTTTTTTTCTCCGTTTTTCTTTTATTGAAACAGAGTTACTAAAACAAAAGAGGCCGTCTCAATACAAATTGAGGCGGTTTTTTTATGCGTGAGATTTGAAGTTGCTATTTTTAGGATTTGATTAGTAGGAACCGTTGTAAACGGTTTGATTTTTAAAAAATGGGCTTAAAACAGCCTTTTTAGGCTGCTTTCTT
>CALRUV010000055.1:0-16949 GCA_943371455.1 Chitinophaga pinensis
AGATAATGAAGTGATGGCCTCCCTGATTGGCAATTACAATGATGGTTCGGTTGCAGGAAAAGTACAATTCGGATCGGCCTGGTGGTTCCTCGACCAAAAAGATGGGATGGTTAAACAGATAAACGCTATTTCTAATATGGGCTTATTAAGCAGGTTTGTAGGAATGCTCACAGACTCGAGGAGCTTTCTTTCATTCCCGCGACATGAATATTTTAGAAGAATTCTCTGCAATCTTTTTGGCGAAGAAATAGAGAATGGCGAAATGCCCAATGATCCGGAATGGGTAAGTAAAGTGATAAGGGATATATGCTATTATAATGCACGAAATTATTTTGGCTGGCAATCTAATCTTCCTGCATAAGCAATCGTTTTCGTAATTTACTTTTCTTATTGTTATAAGATTTAATAAGCTTGTACTGAATTACCATCATTTTAATGATTTCAAACAATGGCAGTTTCTTTTAATTTATCTGGGAAAACCGCACTGGTTACCGGTTGTAATAAAGGTATCGGAAAAGCGATGGCCATTGGTTTGGCAGAAGCAGGAGCCAATATCATAGGTGTTTCCGGTTCTATGCCATTAACGGGCAGTGATATTGAAAATGAAGTGATAGCACTGGGCAGAACCTTTAAAGCCTATGCTGCCAACCTTTCTGATCGAGCAGATTTGTATCGTTTTCTTACGCAACTACAACAGGAGAATCTCGTTATTGATATTCTTGTAAATAATGCCGGAACCATTATGCGCAAGCCGGCTGCTGAACATCCTGATGAATACTGGGATACTGTATTGGCTTTAAACCTGGATGCGCCATTTATTTTAGCCAGAGAAATCGGTAAAAAAATGATTGAAAACGGGGGCGGTAAAATTATTTTTACCTGTTCTCTGCTTAGTTTCCAGGGCGGCATTAATGTGCCGGGATATGCTGCCAGCAAAGGCGCATTGAGCAGTCTGGTAAAAGCATTGGCCAACGAATGGGCAAGCAAAGGCATTAATGTAAATGGTATTGCACCCGGATATATTGCAACAGACAATACCGAAGCCTTACGCAATGATCCCGAACGCAGCAGTTCCATACTTTCCAGAATACCCGCTGCGCGCTGGGGCCAACCCGAAGATTTTAAAGGCCCCACTGTTTTTCTAGCCAGCGAAGCATCTTCCTATGTAAATGGAACTATTCTGGTAGTAGATGGTGGATGGATGGGGAGATAAGGAATGACGAATGTCGAACAAGAAATTTCGAATGTAGAATGGAATGTGAGAAGTAAAAATGAAACAAGGAACAAGAATCAAGAAACTAATAAACTATAAACATGGAAATAAGATTTCAGTCGAGCCCGAAAGAAGTTAAAGGAATGAACACTGCCGAACTGCGGGAGAATTTTTTAGTGCAGCAAGTGATGAAGTTGGATGAACTGACTTTGGTTTACACGCATTATGACCGTGTGATTGTAGGCGGTGTAAAACCGTCTCAAAAGAAAGTTCCTTTACATAATGAACCTGAATTGCGTGCTGAATATTTTTTGGAGAGAAGAGAGTTGGGTATCATCAATGTTGGAAGTAAGGGAATTGTGGAAGCAGATGGTGTTGTGTATGAATTGAATAAACTAGATGCATTGTATCTGGGGAAAGGCACTAAGTCAGTTTCCTTTGCCAGTAAAGATGGATCAGCTCCTGCAGATTTTTTCCTGCTTTCTACAACAGCTCATCAAGCCTATCCTAATCGTAAGATGACCAAGGAAGAAGCTTCTCCTGTAAACTTAGGAGAAACAGCAACTGCTAATAAAAGAACCATTTATAAATACATTCACCTGGATGGCATTCAAAGTTGTCAGCTAGTAATGGGCTTGACCGTATTGAATGAAGGCAGTGTATGGAATTCCGTACCACCTCATACACACACCAGAAGAATGGAGGTCTACTTCTATTTTGATGTACCTGAACAACACCGTATTTTCCATTTAATGGGAGAACCAACTGAAACCAGACATATCGTAATGGCCAATCATGAAGCTGTTATCTCTCCGCCATGGTCTGTTCATTGCGGACCAGGTACCACTAACTACGGATTCATTTGGGCGATGGCGGGTGAGAACCAGGTCTTCACAGATATGGACCCAGTTGCGATAGCTGATATGCGCTAATTAATGGAAGCCAGCTTATGAATAAGGTATTGTGTATGGGAGAATTACTCTTACGTTTGTCGCCATCACCTAAAGATGCGCGGGCTAACAGAAACCCCATGCTCTTATTTGTGGGAGGCGCAGAAGCCAATGTAGCCACAGCCCTTGCCGGATGGCATATCCCGGTAAGTTATTGTACGGTGTTGCCGGATAATTTCATGTCGCAATATGTGATCCAATACCTTAACAGAAAAAACATTGATACATCTTCCATCATCATATCCGGTAACCGCATTGGCTTATATTATTTAGAAACGGGTGCCGATATTAAAGGAGGTGTTGTATATGATCGTGAAGGATCTTCCTTTGCTTCATTAAAGCCCGGCATGATCAATTGGGAAGAAGTTTTGAAAGATGTTGATTGGTTTCATTTTACGGCTATCAGTCCTGCATTAAATCAGCAGGTTGCAGATGTTTGTCTGGAAGCGATCATTGCCGCATCAAAAAAAA
This sequence comes from Chitinophaga pinensis, assembly GCA_943371455.1. Taxonomy (GTDB): domain Bacteria; phylum Bacteroidota; class Bacteroidia; order Chitinophagales; family Chitinophagaceae; genus Sediminibacterium; species Sediminibacterium pinensis_J. The sequence continues at coordinate 2,635 of CALRUV010000055.1, forward strand.
ATATCAGGATCTCTGTAGACCTGAACTATCGTTCCAAACTTTGGAAATATGGAAAAATGCCGCATGAAGTAATGCCGGAATTGGTTAGTTATTGTGATGTGGTAATGGGCAATATCTGGAGTGCGCAAACTCTTTTAGGCACGCATGTAGATGAGCAGATACATGCTAAAAAATCGAAACAGGCTTATATAGATCATGCAGAGAATACTTCCCTTGAAATTTTAAAGATGTTTCCTAAATGTAAAACGGTTGCCAATACTTTTCGCTTTGATAGTGATCAGGATCATATTCTTTACTACACAACCTTGTATCATAAAGGGCAGCATTTTCATTCACATGAGTTTACTTGTAAGGGTGTAGTAGATAGAAGTGGCAGTGGCGATTGTTTTATGGCCGGATTGATCTATGGACTACTCAGCAATGAAAACAACCCCCAGGAATTATTAAATTTCGCCACAGCCGCTGCTTTTGGAAAATTGCAGGAGCAAGGTGATGCAACAGAACAGGATGTATTGTCAGTTGAGAAGGAATCTACTACAGGGTGCTAGCACTTGAAAATGAACTTTTGGAAAGTTCTAAAACTTTCCAAAAGTTCACCCATAAAAAATCTGCGCATTTGCCGCTAAAAAATAAACTAAATCTTCACCTTGATCACCAATTTCTTGATCACCCCTTCACCGATCATCGGCGCATGAACATCCTCTGGATAAAAGATGGCAAACTGGTTATCTGTCATGCCAAAAAACATATCCGGCGCATCATCATAAAACAAAACATCTTTTTCGGCATTATATTCTCCTCTTGGTGAAACACAGTTACCGCGTGGCTTCCAGCCCAGTGTTTCTTTACCATGTATACAAACCTGTATATCAATATGTGCATTGTGGCATTCGAATTTTGCAGTTGATTCTGCAGCAGTAACCCCATTCTTTTCAGAAACAATACCGATCAATCTGTCTCCATCAATCTCAAACTTTCCTATTTCTAGGGCAGCCAGATCTGTGGCATGCATATAATCAAATGCTTTTGCAAACAAAGGATTCAGGGAAGCATATTTAGAACTGCATTGTAAACTATCTAGTATCATTTAATTCCATTTTTAAATTTTCAAATCAGCACACTTTCAAATTATCGTTGCACCCTTCCACTACCATCCCCCTTCATCAATTCTTTTACTTCACTCAAAGTAGCATGGTTCAGATCGCCCGGAATGGTATGCTTGATTGCAGATGCAGCCACACCAAATTCAGCCGCTTCCGGCATGGGCATTCCGCTTACCAGTCCATAAATAAATCCACTGGCAAAAGAATCACCACTGCCCACACGGTCTACAATACGCACTTCATATTGTTTGGTATGGTAAAATTCGGTTCCGTCATAAACCAATGCACTCCAGCCATTATCAGATGCACTATGGCTTTCACGTAGTGTGGACGCAATATATTTAAAACCAAATTTTGCTTTCATTTGTTGAAACACGTCTTTATAACCATCCAGGTTTAATTCACCCTTGGTTACATCTGTTCCTTTACTGGTAAATCCTAAAGTAGTATCAGCGTCTTCTTCATTACCGATACAAACGTCTACATATTGACAAAGCCTTGTCATCACTTCCCTTGCTTTTTCCTTGCTCCATAATTTTTTGCGGTAGTTCAGATCAATACTGGTAGTGATTCCCTTTGCTTTGGCAGCTTTTAAGGCAGCTTCTGTTAAAGCCGCGGCTTTATCACTTAATGCAGGCGTGATACCGGTGGTATGAAACCAGCTGGCACCTTCCAGGATCTTATCAAAATCAAATTCATTGATTTCCATTTCGGCAACTGATGCGCCGGCACGGTCATAAATTACCTGAGAAGCACGCATGGAAGCACCTGTTTCCAAAAAGTAAATGCCCAGTCTTTTACCACCGCGGGCAATGAATTGGGTATCTACGCCATACCTGCGTATATGATTAATAGCTGCCTGACCCAAAGCATTATCGGGCACTTTGGTAACAAATGTGCCGTTCAGACCATAATTACTCAGTGCAACGGCTACATTGGCTTCTCCGCCACCATAAGTGATATCAAAACTATCGCTCTGTACAAATCTTTCAAAACCGGGTGTGGAGAGGCGCATCATGATTTCTCCCAGGGTAACAACTTTTTTAGGCATGGTCAATCGTATTTTTTTGAATAAAATGGATGGTTACGGAAATTAATTATTTATCTTCAAAGCCTTGCAGCGAAGTTGCTTAATTAAAATCGGCAACGAAAAAAATCGGCACTGTTTTATCCAATAAAAATACGCAAACGTTTGCGTAATAAAATAGACGGTTTTTAGCTATTTCAGTAACATTGCTACAAGAAAATTAGCCATATGGAAAAGAAAGAAGCCATCCTATCATTGATTCCCGAACAGGGAATGCTACCCCTTTACTTTTACAAAGACACAGATGTAAGTATTGAAGTGCTAAAAGCCTTATACAGTGCAGGTATCCGTGCTGTAGAATACACCAATAGAGGAGAAGCCGCCCTCAAAAACTTTAAGGAAATGCGGAAGGTCTGCGATACAGAACTGAAAGGGATGTATTTAGGTATCGGCACCATCAAAAATGCAGAAATGGCGCAAACATTCATTGATGCAGGTACGGATTATATTATTTGTCCCGGTTTGGTAGAATCTGTTGCAGCTATTGCCGATAAAAATAAAATGCTCTGGGTGCCCGGATGCATGACGCCCTCTGATATCATCAAAGCAGAAACCATGGGTGCTAAAATGATCAAACTGTTTCCGGGTAATATTTTAGGTCCGGGATTTTTATCGGCTATCAAAGAAATATTTCCCGGTTTATTATTTATGCCTACGGGTGGGGTAGAACTGGACAAAGACAATATCGGCGGATGGTTTAAAGCCGGCGTATGTGCGGTAGGTATGGGCAGCAAGTTGATCACCAAACCATTGCTGGAAGCCAAAGATTATGCGCAAATAACCAAAGCAACAATAGAAGCCTTACAAATTATCAAGTCAATCAAATCATAATTATGACCATAACAAATGCCAAAATGAGTAAATACCGCTGGACGGTTTGTGGTTTGATCTTCTTTGCTACTACGATCAATTATATTGACAGAAGCGTGATCAGTTTTCTGAAATCCACTTTCACTACAGAAATGGGTTGGACGGATGCGGATTATACCGATGTAGAGATCACTTTTAAAGTGTTTTATGCAATAGGTTTATTACTTGCCGGCAGACTGATAGATGTAATGGGAACCAAAATGGGTTATGGCGTATCTACTTTTCTATGGAGTGTGGCAGGTGTTGCAACTGCATTTGTAAATACTGTTTTAGGTTTTCAGATTGTTCGTGGTGCTTTAGGACTGGCCGAAGCTGGTAACTTTCCTTCAGCTATCAAAACAGTGGCAGAATGGTTCCCGAAAAAAGAAAGAGCACTGGCTACAGGTATCTTTAATTCCGGTACCAATATTGGGGCTATTCTTACTCCATTAACCGTTCCCTTTATTGTGGCTAACTGGGGTTGGCAATGGGCATTTATTTTAACCGGACTTTTGGGTTTTGTATGGCTGATATTCTGGTTCATTTTATATGAAATTCCCCGTAAGCATAAAAAAATATCACCAGAAGAATTGGCTTTTATTGAGAGTGATAAAGAAGATGAGAAGGGAACAGTGGGTGATGATGATCAGCCCAAACTCTCATGGGCCAAACTGTTAACCTACAAACAAACCTGGGCATTTGCCATTGGTAAACTATTAACCGATCCTATTTGGTGGTTTTATCTTTTCTGGTTACCCGATTTCTTTGAAAGTATGTACCAAATGAAAATTACTGCAGCCAGTTGGCCTGTGGCTACCGTATATCTATTATCAACTGTTGGAAGTGTTGCTGGCGGATGGTTACCCATGTATTTTATTAATAAGAAAGGATGGACGGTTGCCAAATCGCGCAGAATATCCATGTTGATCTATGCCTTCTGTGTACTGCCAATTTTAGGCGCACTGGTATTGGGTTCTATCAATGTATGGCTCGCTGTTTTGGTAATAGGAATAGCTGCAGCAGCGCACCAGGCATGGAGTGCCAATATTTTCACAACGGTTAGTGATATGTTTCCCAAAAAATCAACCGGTTCTGTTACAGGTATCGGCGGTATGTTTGGGTCGGTAGGTGGCATATTTTTATCACTCTTTGTTCAAAAAAATATGTTTGTTCATTACCGTGCAGAAGGGCAAATAGAAACGGCATATTATATCATGTTCATCGTTTGCGCCTCTGCCTATCTTTTTGCCTGGATAGTGATGCAGATTTTGCTTAGAAACAAAAAAGTGGCTGGTGCTTAATGTGTAGAGGTTGAGGTTTAGAAGATTGACAGAAACCCATGTTTGGTTTTTGAATACCTATAATTGTTTATAAAAAGTTGGTTTAATATATTTTGTTTATGCAGAGCTTTAAGCGTTTGATAATATATACTGTAATTGCTTTATTGCCAATAACCATCATTGCGCAATCAAGAAATAATATATCAGTTAAAAAAATAAATGATAAGCAGGAAGTAGCAGTTACCATCGGCGGCAAACCCTTTACCACCTTCCATTTCGCCGATTCTATGGAGAAACCATTTCTGTATCCTATTTATGCATCAACCGGTCAAACAATCACCCGTGGATTTCCCTGGAAACCCGAACCTAATGATCCTGTTGATCATCCGCACCATATTGGTTTATGGTTTAATTATGAAAATGTAAATGGTCTCGACTTCTGGAATAATTCATTTGCCATTACATCTGAGAAGAAAAAAAATTATGGTTGGATCAGGACCGAAAAAATTGTAGCAACAGAAAGTGGTAAACAAGGCAAACTGGTGTACGCGGCAGATTGGACGGATCAAAACAAAAATGTGTTACTGAAAGAGCAAACCACTTTCATTTTTGGAACAACAGCAAATGGTACCCGGGTGATAGACAGGATCACCAAGCTTACGGCTATACAGGATGTGTCGATGCCTGATACCAAAGATGGTATGTTAGGATTGCGTGTGGCACATGAATTGGAACTTCCTATTATGCAAACCAAAGAATACAAGGATGCCAATGGTATTGTGACTAAAGTAGCTGCCGTAAAGGATCTAACCGTTAGTGGCAACTACCTTAGTTCAGAAGGAAAACAGGGAGAAGCAGTCTGGGGTACACGCGGCAACTGGTGTATGTTATACGGGAAAAAAGGGATTGATACCATTAGTGTTGCCATCATTGATCATCCGCAAAACCCCGGCTATCCTACCTACTGGCATGCACGTAATTATGGACTGTTTGCAGCCAATCCTATCGGTCAGAAAATTTTTTCCAATGGCAAACAGGTTTTGAATTTTAAATTAGCAGCCGGACAATCAACACAATTCAAATACCGGATCATCATTGCATCGGGAAAGGAAAGGTTAGCACTTTCCGCATTGGATCAGCAGGTGATAGACTTTTCAGAACATTGATAATAGAAGAACGACTCTGTGCATCGTTTTAATTCTCTATTTTTGCCGCTTATTTTCAACAAATGCAGCATAGTTTTTCTTACGATAAAAAAAGGGTGATCCAGGCATTACGATTTCATTTTTTAAAAAGGAATGAAATACGCATCCTGATTATTCTGGTGAATGTATTTGCTATTCTCTCGGCAGTATTATTTTATACCCAAAAGATCAGACCAGAACCATTCTTATTGGGCTCTTTTATCTGGCTCATGTTGATGGCTGCTTTCTGGTATATCCTGCCTAATAATGTGTACAAGAAATCTGCCACATTCAGGGATTCTTTCATCATACATTTTCTAACAGATGAGATCAGGCTGGAAAACGAAAGAGGCTATGTACAATGGCCCTGGAATAAGTTCACCCAATTCTTCGAAAGCCCCCATTTCTTTCATCTCTATTTCGACAGTAAATCCTTTTTTTTAGTCCCCAAAGAAGGTATGGCCGATGAAATGCGCCATGAATTAAGAGGAGTTTTCAACAAAAGAATAGGAAATTCTTAAAAACCACAAACCAGTTTGAATATTGAATATTGAACAAGGAATGAATAATGTTGAAGGGAATTATGAATTTTTAATTCTAAAAACTCCAAACTCCAAACTCCAAACTCCAGACTCCAGCCCCAGCCCCAGCCTCCTAAAGCTCTTTCTCCATCACATAATGCGGAATGGTTACTTCTTCAAACTCATCGCTGCAGATTTTATATCCGTTCTTTTCATAAAAGCCCAGGGCAGATTTACGGGCATGCATGGTTAAACGTTTGTAGCGGTGATCACGGGCTATATTTTCGGCAAAACTCATCAATACCCTTCCAATTCCCTTGCCCTGTAAATTGGCGCTTACGGCCATTTGCCTAAGGCGAACCGTTTTTGGGTCGGTTTCCGTTAAAATACAACAGGCTTCCAGCTTATCATCTTCATAACAGCCTATCAGGATATCTTTCTTTTCTGCAGCAAGATCTTCTTCCGTAAAAATTAGTCCCAGTGGTTTACGCAGAATCTGAAATCTGAGATCAACCATTTCCAGGTATTCTTTTGAACCATGATCTATTATTTTTAATGCCATAAATGGGGGGGGGTAAGAACTACAAGATAATGATGATTTTACTAAAAAAATAGGGCAAATAGCAGTTTTTGGGCAAAACACCCCAATCTTGTGAAAACAAAAGTGACATAAAAGATTGCTTATTTAACAAAAAGTATATTTTTGCGCCTGTATCAAAAACATTTACAATGTCAGACATCGCTACAAGAGTAAAGAAAATCATAGTTGACAAGTTAGGCGTTGAAGAAGCTGAAGTAACCAATGAAGCTTCTTTTACTAACGACCTCGGTGCCGATTCTTTGGATACCGTTGAATTAATTATGGAATTCGAAAAAGAATTCAACATCTCCATCCCTGATGAGCAGGCTGAAACCATCACTACAGTTGGTCAGGCAGTTGCTTACCTTGAAGAACACGCCAAGTAAGATCTTACTCCAGTTATGGAATAATTTTAATCCGCCTTTTTGCGGCCCTCAAGCCTCAAAAGGCGGATTATAACTTGAAACAGGTAATTAAATGCAATTGAAAAGAGTTGTTGTAACAGGTATCGGCACACTAACCCCACTCGGAAATAATCTCGAAGATTATTGGAATGGGTTATTGAATGGTGTTTCGGGCGCTGACAGCATTACCCTAGTTGATGCTACCAAGTTCAAAACACGTTTTGCCTGTGAAGTAAAAGGTTTCGACCCTACTAACTTCATGGACAGAAAAGAAGCCCGCAAATTGGATCGTTTTGCCCAACTGGCCGTTGTTGCCAGCGACATGGCTGTGCAGGATGCTGGCATCAGCAAAGAGAACGTGGATATAGACCGTGTGGGAGTAATTTTCGCCAGTGGTATTGGTGGATTAACCACTTTTCAGGATGAAGTAATCGAATTCGCAAAAGGCGATGGAACACCCCGTTTCAATCCTTTCTTTATTCCCAAAATGATACTGGATATTGCTGCCGGACAAATCTCCATGCGTCACGGTTTTCGTGGTCCCAACTATGCTGTAGTTAGTGCCTGCGCTTCCAGTACCAATGGTATGATTGCAGCGGCTGATACCATTCGTTTGGGTAAGGCCGATATTATTTTATCAGGCGGTTCCGAAGCAGTGATCAGTATGGCTGGTGTGGGTGGATTTAATTCCATGAAAGCCATGAGCGAACGCAATGATGACCCTAAAACTGCCAGCAGACCTTACGACAAAGACAGAGATGGGTTTGTTATGGGAGAAGCAGCAGGTGTGGTTATTCTGGAAGAATATGAACATGCTATCAAAAGAGGCGCAAAAATATATTGCGAATTAGCGGGTGGCGGAGCTACTGCTGATGCCTATCACTTAACAGCCCCTCATCCGGAAGGCTTGGGAGCAAGGAACGTAATGATTGCTGCATTAAAAGACGCAGGCATGCGCCCGGATGAAATAGATTATATCAATACCCACGGTACTTCAACACCTTTGGGCGATGGCGCAGAAGCCAAAGCCATTACGGAAGTATTTGGTGAACATGCTTATAACCTCAATATCAGTGCCACCAAATCCATGACAGGCCATTGTTTGGGTGCAGCTGGTGTTATAGAAGCTATTGCCTGTATCCAGAGTGTGATACACGATATCATTCCGCCTACCATTAACCATTTTACAGATGATCCTACTTTGGATCCAAAACTGAATTTCACTTTTAACCAATCACAAAAAAGAACGGTTAGGGCAGCTTTAAGCAATACCTTTGGCTTTGGCGGCCATAATGCTTGTGTGATTGTTAAAAAATTCGTAGCTTAATTCTGTGCAATTCCTCAAAAATTTATTCAAAAAGTCTAAGGATCCTTCTTTCGAACAGCAATTGAAAAACGTGTTGGGAATCAGTACGCATAATCTTTTGCTATACAGAACAGCCATGAGCCACCGTTCTGTAAAAGAAACAGCAGATGAGAACAATGAAAGATTGGAATACCTGGGAGATGCCGTACTAAGCGCCATTATTGCTGACTATTTATTCAAACGCTATCCTTATAAAGGGGAAGGTTTTCTTACAGAAATGCGCAGTAAAATGGTAAACCGCCAGCAACTCAATGATATAGCTCTGAAAATGGGCCTTCGCAAAATCACTTTCTACAATAAGTTCGATAACGCACTTAAAGGTAGCCAGATCTTTGGCAATACCCTGGAAGCCCTGGTGGGTGCGGTTTACCTGGATAAGGGCTATCTGAAAACACATAGCTGGGTATTGAAACAAATTGTTATCCCGCACATGTATGTGGATGACCTGGAGATGATCGACATCAACCTGAAAAACAAACTCATCGGCTGGGCAAATAAAAATGGCAAAACCCTCAGTTTTGACCTGATAGAAGAAAAAATGGAAGGCAGTCGCAGGCTCTTCACCATCAATGCCATGCTGGATGGACAAATATTATCACAAGGAAAAGGATATAATAAAAAAGATGCCAGTCAGGTAGCCGCCCAGGTTGCCGTAGAAAAACTCAGTCTTTAATGAGCAAGGATCAATTTAATTTTCAACTCAAAAAAAAGGGAATTCTTTTTGGAAGTATCATTCTGATAGGCATTTTGGCCATTTTATATTTTGGTTCAAAATAGTAGTTCCCCAAATCGATGATTATTTAAACCGATTCTCTTTCCTGACAAATTTCTATCAATACCCCACCAGCATCCTTTGGGTGTAAAAAGCAGATCAGTTTATTGTCGGCACCTAATTTGGGTTCTTCCTGTAACAAACGGAATCCCTCTTTCTGTAACCTTGCCATTTCTGCCCTGATATCAGCCACTTCAAAAGCTATATGGTGCATTCCCTCCCCATTTTTGGCAATAAAACGGGCGATCACGCCATCTGGGTCCGTACTTTCCAAAAGTTCAATTTTTGTATCGCCGGTTTTAAAAAATGCTGTGTTCACATTTTCAGAAACTACAGTTTCTGTTTTATAACAGGCCGTGTTCAATAATTTGGAATATAAGGGGATGGCTGTAGTGAAGTCCCTGACAGCTAATCCGATATGTTCAATTTTTAACATTTTTGGTATTGTTTAACAAATGCTTTTACGAAATAGGAAAAATCCCTTCCCTGGGGGAATGGTGCCCAAATTTATAGAACCTATTGACATACTTTTGTGTTATAGCTACAAATAACACCCTAGATTATGTTGAAATTACCGATTTACCTGGATAATAACGCTACCACACCCATGGATCCAAGAGTGCTGGAAGCCATGATACCTTTTTTTACCGAACATTTTGGTAATGCTGCCAGTCGCAACCACCCTTTTGGTTGGGAAGCAGAAGAAGCAGTTGACTATGCCCGTGAGCAAGTGGCCAAATTAATTGGTGCTGATCCAAAAGAGATCATTTTTACCTCAGGTGCAACAGAAGGTGATAACCTGGGTATCAAAGGTGTATATGAAATGTATGCCAGTAAAGGCAATCATATCATCACCTGTACAACAGAACACAAAGCCGTTCTGGATACCTGTAAACATATTGAGCGTAGCGGTGGAGAAGTAACCTATTTGGAAGTGAAAGCTGACGGATTGATCGACCTGGCAGAACTGGAAGCCGCTATCAAGCCCACCACCATTCTTATTGCCATCATGTATGCCAATAATGAAATTGGGGTTATACAACCTGTAAAAGAAATCAGTACGATTGCCAAAAAACATGGCATCCTATTTTTCTCTGATGCGGTGCAGGCAGTAGGTAAAATACCCGTTGATGTAAATAAAGATGGTATCGATATCATGGCATTTACTGCGCATAAAATGTACGGTCCTAAAGGAATTGGTGCTTTATATGTTCGTAGAAAAAACCCTCGTGTAAAAGTAACAGCTCAAATGGACGGAGGCGGACATGAAAGAGGTATGCGCAGTGGTACCTTGAATGTGCCGGGTATCGTTGGTTTTGGAAAAGCATGTGAATTGGCCAGACTGGAAATGGCAGATGATGCAGCACGTTTAAGTAAGCTCCGCGATAAATTGGAAGCTGCTTTAACCCAAATAGAAGAAACCTATGTAAATGGTAACACCGAACATCGTTTACCACATGTTGCTAATATTTCTTTCAAATATGTAGAAGGAGAAGGACTGTTGATGGGCTTTAATAAAAACATCGCCTTATCATCAGGATCAGCCTGTACCTCTGCATCTCTGGAACCAAGTTATGTTTTAAAGGCCTTGGGCTTAGGAGATGACTTAGCACATAGTTCTTTACGATTTGGCTTAGGCAGATTTACCACAGAAGAACAAATCGATTATACTATTAAGTCAGTTAGCGAAACTGTTTTAAAATTAAGAGAAATGAGTCCGCTCTGGGAAATGTTCAAAGAAGGCGTGGACATTGACAAGATAGAATGGGCACACCATTGATTAATTTGATCCCGCCAAAGCGGGAGAAGATGAGTTTACATTTTCAAATTTTCAAATTGTCACATTTTCAAATTAATAAATTACCACATTTTCAAATTATACAACCATGGCATATTCAGAAAAAGTAATCGATCATTATAGTAATCCTAAAAATGTAGGAACCCTAGACAAGGCCAAACTAAACGTTGGTACCGGATTAGTTGGTGCACCGGAGTGTGGCGACGTAATGCGTTTGCAGATTGAAGTGGATGATGCAACCGGTATCATTACCGATGCAAAATTCAAAACCTTCGGTTGCGGATCAGCTATCGCTTCTTCATCTTTGGCAACTGAGTGGTTAAAAGGTAAAACAGTTGATCAGGCTGTACAGATCGACAATATGGACCTGGTAGAGGAATTAAACCTACCCCCCGTTAAAATTCACTGCTCTGTTTTGGCAGAAGATGCCATCAAATCAGCTATTAACGATTACCGTAAGAAGAACGGTTTGGAGGAGTTGGTTTTTGAAGAAAGAATCCACTAGAATTCACGAATTGGTGCATTGCAAATTAGCGGATTGAATGCATTACTTAAAAAAATCCGCCAATCTGTAATCCGGATTTAATTAATTCACTATGACCGCAACCGAAAATAGCATTTACGTAAGCGACAAGGCCAAGAAAAAGGCGCTCCAGTTAATGGAGGAGGCTGGTGTATTGGGCGACAATAGCTATTTCCTGCGAGTTGGTGTGGTAGGAGGGGGCTGTTCCGGACTGAGTTATAAACTGGATTTTGATAACGAAGTAAAACCCATGGACCAGGTTTTTGAAGACAACGGTATCAAGGTGGTAACCGACCTGAAGAGTTTTTTATACCTCGTGAATACAGAACTTGATTTTTCTGATGGATTGAATGGCAAAGGCTTTTATTTCAATAACCCGAATGCCAGCAGAAGCTGTGGTTGTGGTGAAAGTTTTGCAGTATAAGAAGCAGTTTAATCCTTTGTAATATAAATTTAGTAAGAGCCCCGTTTGGGGCTCTTTTATTGTTATTAAGCTTGAGGGTCTTTGGGTGTTTTTTCTGTTTTGGGTGGTGTTGGCGGAATGGGTGGCGTTGGAGGAACCTGCTTCTTAGTTAGCGGCGGCGGCGGAGGTGGCGGAAGGGGTTTCTTTGCTTTTTTATTACTGGTTACAACTACAGGTATGGCATCTGCCCCTTTTTCTACTGTGGGTTTTTGGGGTACAGATGGTTTTTGTTGAGCCTTGCTGAAAATGCCAATGCCCAATAAACAAAATGCAATCAATACGATTCGTATTTTCATAATAAGGGTTTTCAATAGGATGCCAAATGTGATAAATTCCATAAAGTAGTTTCAAATATTTTACGGCCTTGTGGGGATTGCTTAAGAACCGTTAGTTTTGGCAATATGTGGATGATCTGTAAAAAAGAATGGCAACAATTTTTCAGTAGCCTCACCGGTTATATTGCAATGGTGCTTTTTCTATTGATGAATGGCCTCTTCCTCTTCGTTTTTAAAGGTTCCAGTATCCTCGATTTTGGCTACGCCTCTCTTTCTGCATTTTTTAACCTGGCTCCCTGGCTTCTTTTATTTATGGTACCTACTATCACCATGCGCAGCCTTTCTGACGAATATAAATCGGGTACATTCGAAATATTGAAAACATTGCCACTTACACCAAAACAGATTGTATGGGGTAAGTTTTTCGGTGCCTTATTGATCGTTAATACCGCACTATTGCCTACACTTATTTATCCTATCTCTATACAACAATTAAGTGTTACCGGTGGCTTAGACCTTGGTGCTATTGCCGGCAGTTACCTGGGCCTCATCTTGTTAAGTGCCGTATTTACCGCCATTGGTATCTGCACCAGCAGTTTTACACAACATACCGTAGTTGCTTTTATCACAGGCGCCTTTATTTGTTTTCTTTTGTATAATGGGTTTGATGCCATCAGTCAATTACCATTATTTACGGCAGGCGCAGATTATTATATTGAAATATTAGGCATTAATGCACACTACAAAAGTATCAGCAGAGGGGTGATAGACAGCAGGGACCTGGTTTATTTTATCGGGATGATCATTCTTTTATTATTCATCACCCAAAAAAATATTGCCAAACGATAACCCATTTTTATGCAAAAGCTTTTAAAAAATAAATATGGTATTGGGTTATTGGTTGCCGGATTTTTAGCAATCATATATTTATCTGGGCTGTTTTTTTATAGGGTTGATCTTACAGCAGAGAAAAGATACAGTTTAACGGATGCAACCAAAACATTATTGAAAAACTTAGATAGTACGGTTACTATTCAAATATTTCTTACCGGAGATCTACCCGCTGATTATAAAAAACTAAGTATTGCAACCAAGGACCTATTGGATGAGTTCCGTTCTATTTCGGGCAATCACCTGTCCATCCAATTTGAAAAACCGGGAGAGAATATCCAGGGCGATACGGCCAAAGTATTGTTTTATGACAGCCTTGCTAAAATGGGCGTAGTATTTGAACAGGCAGCTACCCTATCATCCGAAGAAGAAAAAGAAACCAATCAATTAATTATTCCTTCTGCGCTGGTTAGTTACCGGTCGGGTCAAAAACCGATTGCTATTGACTTGCGGAGCAGTCGTAAAATCTACAAGCAATTCAATGTAATCACCGATAACCAGGAAGAAGACCTGGAAGCTACCCGCAATGCCGCTGAAGCATTACTGGAATATAAGTTTGCCAATGCCATAGACAAACTCACGCGAAAATATGTACCCACCGTTGCATACCTGGTGGGTAATGGAGAACCTACAGATTTTAAAGTAAATGATCTGGGTGAAAGCTTGCGCAACGAATACCGTCTTGCTGTTTTCGATCTTACGAAAGGTTATCCCGATCCTGCGATCATTGATGCATTGATGATTGTAAAACCAAGTTTACCTTTTTCACAAGAAGACAAATTAAAACTGGATCAGTTCGTTATGAATGGCGGCAAGATCATTTGGTTTATTGATAAGTTACATGCAGAATTAGACAGCCTCATGCGCAGCCAGGCATCCTATACCGCATTCGACAGGGGCCTCGACCTGGATGACCTGCTTTTCAAATATGGGGTTCGCATCAATCCCGATCTGGTGCAGGATCTTAACTGTTCTAAAATACCTATAGTAGTTGGAACTAACCAGGATGGTAGCCCAAAAATGCAGCGCGTTCCCTGGCCCTATTATCCTTTTCTTTCTGCTCGTTCCGATAACCCCATCTCTAAAAACCTGGAAAGGGTGTTGCCTATTTTTCCTTCCAGTATTGATACGGTAAAAGCACCGGGTATTAAAAAAACAATCTTGCTGGCAACAGATTCTACCAGCCGAAGAATCAGTTCGCCGGCCATTGTATCCATCA
>CALRUV010000056.1:0-16865 GCA_943371455.1 Chitinophaga pinensis
TCCTTACTCTTTACTGATGCGGGACATATCATTGGCAGTGCAGCCGTTCATCTTCTGATCATTGAAAAAGGTAAAACAACGCAGATCAGTTTTAGCGGTGATGTGGGTAGGTATAACGACGCTATTCTTCGTTCTCCGGAAGTATTTCCTCAGGCCGACTATATTATTCTGGAAAGTACTTATGGCAATAAACTGCATGACGAAGTGCATGGTGTTCCGGAAAGTTTACTGGAATGGATCGAAAAAACCTGTATCAGAAAGAAGGGAAAATTGATCATACCTGCTTTTAGTGTGGGAAGAACACAGGAATTATTGTACGCACTAAACCAATTGGATATAGAAAACAGACTACCTGCAATACCTATATATGTTGATAGTCCCCTGAGCAGGGAAGCAACAACCGTGTTAAAAAATTATCCGAATTATTTTAATAAACGCATTCGCAGGATCATGGAAACGGATAAGGATCCATTTGATTTTAAAGGACTGAATTTTATCAAAACAGTAGATGAAAGCAAGGCTTTGAATGATAATAGTCAGCCCTGCGTTATCATTTCTGCCAGTGGTATGGCCGATGCGGGTAGGGTGAAACACCATATCATGAATAATATCGGCGACCGAAAAAATACCGTTCTCCTGGTGGGTTATTGCGAACCCCGTTCATTGGGAGGCAGACTTAGCAGTGGTGCAAGAGAAGTGAAAATATTTGGCGAAATGTTTGATGTAGTTGCTGAAGTTGGTCAGATGCGCAGCATGAGCGCCCATGGCGATTATGACGACCTATGCCAGTTCCTTGCCTGTCAAACCCCTGCATTCGTACAAACATTATTTTTGGTGCATGGCGAATATGAAGTGCAGCAGGATTTTGCAGAACGCTTACGCCGTAAGGGTTTTAAGGATGTTCAGATTCCAGGAATGCATTTTGAAACAGCATTGCCCACAATTTAAAGATAGAAGCGAGTATAATTTTTTGATAGTTCACAAAAATTTTAAGAAAGATGATTGATAAGGTAAAACAAGTATTTGAAAGGCATTACGGCAAACCAGACTGTATTGTAAGATCACCGGGAAGAATTAACCTGATTGGGGAACATACGGATTATAATTTTGGTTTTGTACTTCCTGCTGCCATCGATAAAGCTATCTATGTGGCAATGCGTAAAAGAGAGGATAAGGAACTGCATCTGTTTGCAGGTGATCTGGATCAATCCTACCAAACGGATCTTACTGCTCTTCATCCTACCAAAGAACAATGGCCTGATTTTATATTGGGTGTTACCGATCAAGTACAAAAATTGGGACATGCCATCACCGGTTTTGATGCAGTGGTGATGGGTGATGTGCCATTGGGTGCTGGTTTATCTTCATCAGCTGCTGTGGAGTGTGCAACGGTTTATGCCCTTAATAGTCTTTTTTCATTAGGGATGGAAAAAATGCAAATGGTTCAGCTGGCACAAAAAGCAGAGAACGAATTTGTGGGGGTTAACTGCGGCATCATGGATCCCTTTGCCAGTATGTTTGGAAAGAATGGACAGGTAATAAAACTGGATTGCCGCTCTTTGGAATATGCTTATATGCCTTTTAATTATCCGGATATTTCAATCGTATTATTTGATACAGGTGTAAAACATTCTTTGGCTTCATCAGAGTATAATTTACGCAGACAGGAATGTGAGGCAGGTGTGGCAGAAATTCAAAAAAAATACCCCCATGTAAATAGTTTACGAGATGCAAATTTGGAAATGGTAAATGAATGCGTTCAACCCATTCATTCAAATAAGTATAACCGCTGCAAATTTATTGTAGAAGAAATACAACGTTTGCAGGATGCCTGCGAAGACCTTATCCTGCATGATCTGGTGGCTTTTGGTAAAAAAATGTATGCAACACATGATGGTCTCAGTAAGTTATACCAGGTAAGTTGTTTGGAAGCAGATACACTGGTTGATTTGGTGAAAGATAAAGCAGGCGTTTATGGCGCACGCATGATGGGTGGCGGATTTGGTGGCTGTACCATTAACCTGGTAAAAAAGGAGATGATTTCAGATTTGATCAAAACAGTAACTGATGCCTATGATCAAACATTCAGCCATCAATTAAAAACCTATATTGTTTCCATTGATGAGGGTACTTCTGAGATTGTTTTATAAAAATAACTAAGAAAATCTCTTTGTAACATCTCACAGCATAGATGAGGGGTTACTTGTGGATTATTCTATCAGTTTCACCACACGTGTCATTTTACCATCAGCATTTACCCCTTCTAATACCAGTTGTAGTTTTTTGCTGAAGTCGTTATTATAAAATTGAATCCTTGCGCGCGGACTTTTTTTATTGGTGATGATATAAGGGTTCCAATAAACAGTAGATCTGATATCAGTTTCAAAAGTTTCATTCGGCTTATCATACTGGGGCTGATAAAATTCTTTGAAGCGGGAATAGCCTCCAAGAATTGTATTTTCCAGGCCTTTGCTATTCGTGGATGACCCTCTGTTATCACTGCCCTTCTTGGTATAAATAGCAATAGCACCGCCACTGCCACCACCCATGGAACCAAAGAAAGGTGGGCGGAAAACCTTGATCAAAGCAATATCACGAATATTCACTGTTTGTAATTGATCTGTAGAAGAAGACATTTCATTGATATACAAATCGGGTGTGGCACCTCTCCAGCTCATAGTGGTTTGTGCCCCGGAACCTGAGATTGTTAAACCGGCTACTTTTCCCTGCAGGTATTGGGTAATATCCATAGCACTTAATGCAGAAGGATCATCCAGCAGGTCAAAGGTATAAGCATCTCCGCCGGAGAATAAACCAGTTGCATATTTCGCGTCAACGGCCTGCTCTTTTGATTTGATACGCGATTTTACAATTACTTCCTGTAAGGTTGCAGAAGCCATCCTTCTTTTCAGCTGTTCCTGTTCATTTAAAAAATAATCCATCTTTACCCTGGCCAAACTATCACTCCAGGAAGAAGGTCTGTACATTTCTGGGTATTGAATTTTTTTATAACCCGATTTCAGCAATCCATTTTCAAATGTTACCTGAGTTACCCCTGTTAATTTATCATTCCCATTGAAACTGTAAAAGATGCGCGCAGTATCAAAGAACAAAGCGGCTTTTTCTTCAAAGCTGCCATCTTTTTGTACTGGCAAAAAAAGAAACCTTTTGCTACTGTCTTTACCAGCAACAATTAGATTGAGTATTACAGGACTGGCACTGCTGATAGCTTTCATGCCAAACACTTTACCAGAGATCTTTAACAAGTCTGTTTCAATAGGGTATTTTAATTCGGGTTTGATACTAGCTTTGATCTTATCCCAATCAAACCTGCGCCAGCCATGGGTTAGCATTACCAGGTCGAGGTTTGCAGTAATGCTATCTGCATCACTCATAAGATAATAAGCAGGGTTATAAATCTTTCCTTTGATTTCGCTGCTCAATACCAGATCTGAGTAAATGGTATTTTCATCTGTGGTAACAATTGAAGCATCAGTAATGGAAACAGACATATTAGTCATAGCCGTATCTGAAACCGTAATATCGATCACATTTTTACCCCTTCTTTCCAGGCTAACCAGTTGTGGCAGTACTTTGGCATTAAATTCATGCAAACGATTATTTACAAACACCACTCTTTCTGCCAGTGGCAACCAGTCTGAACTGAATAAAGTGAATTGTAAAATTCCGGTAGGTAATTCATCTATAGGTACTGCTGCATTGAGCAAGGTTTTGTCTGTTGCATTTATACGCACCTTATACACTAGTTGCTGATTCATATGCACTAGCAGATTCATTTTCTTAAAGTTTTCAGGAACTGTCATTGTTCTTTCCACCTGCACCATTGCTTTATCATTGGTAGTGGCAATGCTAAGCCTAATGCCTTCTGATTTTAGAACAGGTATGGGGGTAATACCGGTCTTCCCATTTTCATCCGTCCAGCTTAACTGGTATTTCTCCTCTTTTTTAGCAAGTAATTGAAAAGAACCCATGCCATCATGTTTTACCATGAGGGTATCTAAAACCTTGTTTTTATCATTCACCAAAAAGCCTTTAATGAATACAGGGGTCCCAAATTGGTTGGTTGCCTTAAAAGCTACACGGGTATTTAAGCCATGCACCAGCGTTCCGCCTTCTGCAAAGGTTTCTACTTTTGTTTTAAGAATTACCGGCTTTTTATTTGTTGCCGAAACAGTATTATTCACGGTCAGTTCCTTTTCATAGATATATGCTGAATCGTCATTCAACATCCACCGGGTAAAGGCTTTCACGCGCAAGAAGTTTCCGGTATAATCGGCAGGTATATCAAATGATCCTTTGGCGGTTGATTGAAAAAGAGGTGCTACAGTTTGTTTGATCATTCTGCCCGTTGTATCGTACCATTCTACATACACATTTTTGCTAAGGGGTGTTAATATGTCCCCAGTAAGTATGTAGAGCTTGTAAAAAACCGTTTCTTCCCGGTTATATATTTTCTTGTCGAAATGAATATGCATTTTCTCTTTGGGAAATTCTTCTGCATAAACCATCATCATCGAATCGATCTGTTGGCTAAAGCCCGTCTGAAACATACAAGCCATCAAAAAAGTGCCTAGTAAACGAAAAATACCTGGTTGCATACCTGTTAAAATTGACTTGCAAGATAATAGCTTAGCCGTTTCCAACCTTTTTTTATTGCAAAACTCTATTGTGAATAAGCCTGTTTTTTGAAGTAGATTTGTTAAAAAACAGGGTTTGTTGGGTAATTTTTACCATGTAGGTATCAATACCAGTTGAAAGTTTGGGATATGAAAAAATATTTTCTTTTTATTGCTTTTTTTGGGATTTCCTTTTATGCCCTGGAAATCCATGCGCAACAATATATACCCGATACCGAGGCTTCTATAGTTAAGTTCGTCATTAAAAATGTGGGTATGGATACGGAAGGAAGTTTTTCAGGGTTGGAGGGCAATATCCGTTTTAATCCGGCTGACCTGAAAAATGCCTTATTCGAAGTTTCGGTTCAGGCAGGTTCTATTAAAACCGGTATTGATATTCGGGATCAGAATCTTTTATCAACTGAGTACCTGGATGCGCAAAAATACCCACTTATTAGTTTTCTATCTCAGTCCATCACAGCCACTGATAAATCCGGTAGATATTTAATGAAAGGGAGTTTTACCATTAAAGGAATTAGCAAAACAATTAGTTTCCCTTTTCAAATAATTGAGAAGAATGAGGGTCTCTTATTTACTGGTGAATGCAGGCTAAAAAGAACCGATTTTAAAATTGCACCTACTAGTGTGGTATTATCAGATTCCTTCCTTATTTCGTTAAAGGTTTTGGCTAAAAAGGGTTAAATTAGAAAGTAAAATTTATATACTTTTCAATAATAAGCATGAAAACAGTCATCATAACCGGTGCCAATGGGCATTTGGGTGCTGCCGTTGTTGCTCATTTTCTCGAAAATGGGTACCGTGTAGTAGCAACTGTTTTAAACGCTTATATGCTTAGTGATCTGCAAACACATCCCAACCTAGAACTGGAGGTGGTAGATCTTACACAAGAGTCTTCCAGTGCAGATTTTGTGCAATCGGTTATTGCAAAATATGATAACATTCATGCAGCTTTATTATTAGTAGGAGGATTTGCGATGGGTAATATTGCAACTACGGGAATGGCAGACATAAGAAAGCAAATAGCCCTTAATTTCGAAACGGCCTATCATGTAGCTAAACCTGTATTTGCACAGATGAAAAAACAAGAACAGGGCAGAATCGTTTTCATTGGGGCCAGACCAGCATTAGAGCCAGCTAAAGGGAAGGACCTCATTGCCTATGGACTCAGTAAGTCTATGTTGTTAATACTGGCTAATTATCTGAATGAGGAAGCTAAGGGTACCAACGTTGTTACAACAGTAGTAGTACCTTCTACGTTGGATACGCCTGTTAATAGAAAAGCCATGCCCGATATTGATCCGTCCAATTGGGTAACACCGGCTGCTTTGGCAGATATACTCGAATTTGTAGTGTCTGAAAAATCAACAGTGTTAAGGGAAACAGTTTTGAAAGTGTATCATAATGCCTGATAAACCATGATCAAAAAGATTTATAGATTTTTAAACCCGAAGTTTCAGCACTTTTTTTTGGAATATAAGGTTGATGTAAAACCAAGGTATGGATATGGGAAACCAGCACATCCTGCTTTAATGGCCATCATAGAAAAAAACAGACCCCATTACCAGGCTTTGATTTACCGGATATTATTATTTAAAGAAAATATTTGGACAATAAAAGAGCAAGCACCCGGAAAAGATTCTGTAGCGCCTGGATGGAATAATGGTTTTCTGCCAGGATTAGATATGATAAGTATTTACAGTATCCTGGCAATATATCAGCCCAAAAAATTTATAGAAATTGGTTCGGGAAACTCAACAAAGATTGCTCATAAAGTGAAGCAGGAACAAAATTTAAGCACTGAAATCATTTCAATCGACCCCATACCCCGGGCAGAAATTGATGTTCTAGCAAATAGGATCATTAGAGAGCCTTTAGAAAATATTGATCTTAGTATTTTTAATGAATTAGAGGAAAACGATGTGTTGTTCATTGATAACGCACACCGCATCTTACCCAATTCAGATTCGATGGTTTTTTATTTAGAGATTTTACCAAGACTGAAAAAGGGCGTGATTGTGCACATTCATGATGTTTACTTACCCTATGATTATCCCCAATTCATGTGCGACCGTTTGTATTCTGAGCAGTATGGGCTTGCGATGTACTTATTAGCTAATTCAACAAAGTATGAAACATTATTACCCAACTATTTCATTTTTATGGATAAGGAACTCTCTGAAATGATCTCACCCATATGGGAACATGCAAACATGAAAAATGTGGAAAGACATGGTGGGTCTTTTTGGCTAAAAATTTGTGAATAACAATTCGATTATGACTAATGCTCTTATTTAATTAAATAGTTGTATTTAGCGCATTATCAAAAAGTAGTATAAATTGATCTGACACAATTAACCAACTACCCAATACGGATTATGTATAAAATTTTGATTTCAAAAAAGACTTTAATACTATTATGTTTTATTTTGATAAAATTTATATTTCAATATTCACTTATAAATGATGCGTATGATTTACAGCGAGATGAATATTTGCATCTTGATCAGGCAAATCATTTGGCATGGGGATATCAGTCTGTGCCACCATTTACTTCCTGGATCTCTTATATTATTCAATTATTAGGGAATGACATTTTCTGGATAAAGTTTTTTCCTGCTTTATTTGGAGCCTTAACCATATTTATCGTTTGGCAAACAATTGATACACTAGGTGGCAATCTATTTGCACAAATTTTAGGAGCAACATGTGTTTTATTCTCCGCACTTTTAAGATTAAATACCTTATTTCAACCCAACTCATTCGACGTATTATGCTGGACAGCTTTGTATTTCATTCTCATCAAATTTATTAAAACAGAGAAGTCTTCTTATCTTTTCATTGGGGCAATCATATTTGCTCTAGGCTTTCTAAATAAGTATAATATCATTTTTTTACTAATTGGATTTATTCCGGCCCTTTTGTTATCAGAACATCGTAAAATTTTTATACAAGTCAAATTTTACTGGGCAATTTTTTTAGGACTAATCATTATTGCACCTAACCTTATTTGGCAATATAACCGTGATTTTCCAGTAATACATCATTTGAAAGAATTGGCAGAAACACAATTGGTAAATGTTGATAGGGCAGTTTTTTTAAAATCTCAAATCCTTTTTTTTCTGGGGGCACTTTTTGTCATTCTTGCTTCTTTTTATGCGCTATTATTTTATACTCCTTTCAAAAAGTATAAGGTATTCTTTTTTTCCTTTGTTTTCACTATGCTTACTTTCTTGTTTTTAAAAGCAAAAGATTATTATACAATTGGAATGTATCCGGTGTATATATCTTTTGGATCAGTATTTCTTGCGCATTTCACGCAGAAGGGCTGGCGAAGTTATCTTCAGCCATTGGCAATTGCAATACCAGTATTGTTTTTTATTCCCATTTACAAAATTGCTTTTCCCAATAAAAGTCCTGCGTATATTGCTCAGCATCCAAAGCTTTATCAGGATTTTGGATTATTACGGTGGGAGGATGGTAAAGACCATTTATTGCCGCAGGATTTTGCTGATATGCTTGGTTGGAAGGAATTAGCATTGAAAGTAGATAAAGCTTATGCAAATATGCCAAATAAGGACATGACATTGGTTCTTTGTGATAACTATGGTCAGGCGGGGGCAATTAATTTTTATACAACACAAAAAATTAAGGCAGTCTCTTATAATGCTGACTATATTAATTGGTTCAACCTAACAAAACAATATGTTCATTTAATTAGGGTAAAAGAAGCAAGTAACAGTGATGATGAAATGAATGAAACTGCTCCCTTTTTTCAACATTCAATTATTGCAGATTCTATTTCAAATAAATACGCAAGAGAATTTGGAACAACTATTTTTGTATTTACAGGCGCAAAAATTAATATCAATAAAAGAATAAAGCAAGAGATCAACGAAAAGAATAATAAAACATCAGCTAACTAAATCATTTTGCTTTTCATCTACATTAATAAGTTTGTAAGAAACAGATTCCTTTGAAAAAGAAATAAGAAATTCTGTGCCAATATATTTGCCCCTGTATTCATACAGAAATATATTATTGCCATCTTCTTCCATCTGACCAATAATGGTAGACTCAACATTGTTATAACTAAAAGTGATCCTCTGCTTTAGATCTGCAAAGGATTTGCTTTTGTGTTTGAGGATATATTCAAAATTACTTTGTTTCAAAGCCCGTTAATTTGCGTTAATAAAAATAAGCATAATCGCTAAAGGCCTTAAAATAAACTTCAGAGAATTCGCCTCTAAAGTTACGAAACTTGTTTGAGTAAAGGTTAATTTCCTGTGGATACAATCGTTTTTATTTTCATATGAAATATGCTTAAATTGCATTAGATCAGACATCAACCTCAACTGCTAATTTGAATTTATGGGTCCGGTTTCTTTGATTGCTTTATTGGTTGCAGCCATCGCATTCTCTGCTGGTGGTATTTTGATAGGTCAAATCCTTTTAAAGAAAAGCGCCAACCCACAAAAAGGTCAGGCTTACGAGTGTGGTATTCCAACCATAACCTCTCCCTGGCACCAGTTTAATGTAGGTTATTATCTTTTTGCCCTTTTATTCCTCATTTTTGATGTAGAACTCATATTTCTTTATCCCTGGGCTGTAGTGGTAAAAAAAATGGGGATGGTTGCTTTATTTGAAATTTTGGTCTTTATATTCATATTATTCATGGGCTTTCTGTATGCCCATAAAAAAGGAGCACTTAAATGGAGTTAGCGAATGATTTAACATCTGTTCCTGCCGACTTTCCGGGTGAAATTCATCCGGTTCCTGGTGGTGGCATTGTGATCAGTAGTTTTGATGGTATCATCAACTGGGCACGTTCCAATTCCTTGTGGCCATTAACTTTTGCCACTAGTTGTTGTGGTATAGAAATGATGTCTGTGGCATCCTCCAAATATGATTTTTCACGTTTTGGTTTTGAAGTTGCACGTGCAACACCCCGTCAGGCAGATGTAATCATCATTGCTGGAACTATTGTAAACAAGATGGGGCCTGTTTTAAAAAGATTGTATGATCAGATGGCTGATCCCAAATATGTGATTGCCATGGGAGCATGTGCCATCAGCGGCGGGCCATTTTTTTACAATACTTATTCCGTAGTTAAAGGGGCAGACCATATCATTCCGGTGGATGTATATATACCTGGTTGTCCGCCCAGACCAGAAGCATTATTGCATGCATTGATCAGTTTGCAGGAAAAAATAAAAGATGGATTAACCAGGGAACAAATTAAAGAAGGTTTAAAAGCATAGTGCATAACAAGTAGTATGGATAACGAAGAATTCAAAGCATTTGTAACAGGCCTAGAACCATCGGCAACATTCGATGAAACAGGCGAATGGATTTGCGTATCCGTAGAGCCAGCAGCATTTAAAACTTTTGCATCTGCCCTTCGTCATTCTGTATTTCATTTCGATTATTTATTTTGCCACACCTGTATCGACTGGAAAACGCATCTTACGGTGGTGTATCATTTTTCATCCAGTAGTTTCCGTCATTCTATTGTTGTAAAATCTAATTTGGACAGGCTAAAGCCAGAAATAGAAACAGTATCTGATATCTGGCGTGGTGCAGAATTTTTTGAAAGAGAGGTTTTTGAATTATTTGGTGTGAACTATTTAAATCACCCCGACCTTCGGAAACTCATACTGACAGACGATTTTGAAGGATATCCCTTGCGCAAAGATTTTGAAGATCCTATCAACATGATAAAATTATAAGCGGTTAATGTATTCACAAACTGAGATCATAAAAGATACATCCAACCTGGGTTCAGAAGGTGAACTCGTGATCAATGTTGGTCCGCAACACCCCGCAACACATGGTGTATTACACCTGGTCATTACACTGAACGGAGAAACAATCAAAAAGATAGAACCTCATCTGGGTTATATTCACCGTTCCATTGAGAAAATGTGTGAAAGCCTTAGCTACAGGCAATTTATATATGTTACCAGCAGAATGGATTATCTCTCTGCACATATCAATAACCTGGGTTGTGCCATGTGTGTAGAAAAGGGCATGCAGATAGAAGTTCCGGCACGTGCCAAAGTGATCAGGGTACTGATGAGTGAAC
Organism: Chitinophaga pinensis; assembly: GCA_943371455.1. Classification (GTDB taxonomy): domain Bacteria; phylum Bacteroidota; class Bacteroidia; order Chitinophagales; family Chitinophagaceae; genus Sediminibacterium; species Sediminibacterium pinensis_J. The sequence goes on from CALRUV010000056.1 coordinate 10,741, forward strand.
TTACCCGTATAGCTTCTCATGAACTTTGGATAGGTGCAATGGCCATGGATCTGGGGGCATTCACTCCTTTCTTCTATACATTTCGGGAACGTGAAATGATCAATGAGATCATGGAAGATACCTGCGGTGCCAGGTTAACCATGAATTATATGGTGCCAGGAGGTGTTTCTTTTGATTTGCATCCCGACTTCCAGCAGAAAGTAAAGGCTTTCGTAAATCAATTCAAAGTAAGGGTATTAGAGTTTGAAGACCTTATTACCAATAATGTGATATTTCAAAACAGGATGAAAGGGGTTGGCGTGCTTTCTCCGGAAGATGTTATTTCCTACGGTTGCACCGGCCCGGTTGCACGGGGTAGTGGCGTTAGTTCTGATATCAGAAAATTATATCCTTATGAAGGGTACGAAAATGTAGCTTTTGACGAAGTATTGGAAACATCCTGCGATTCCTTTGCACGTTATATGGTAAGGATCCGCGAAATGAGTCAGTCCATCAGAATCATAGAACAATTAATTGATAATATTCCCGAAGGCGATTTTCAGGCAAAAACTAAAGCTGTTTTGAAACTGCCCAAAGGAGAATTTTATACAAGGGTAGAAACAGCCAGAGGTGAATTGGGTGTATATATTGTAAGTGAAGGAGGTACTACACCTTATCGTATCAAATTTCGTTCACCTGGTTTTTCCAATCTTTCTGCCCTGCACCATATGGTTAAAGGAAGTAAATTGGGTGACCTGATGGCAACGATGGGAACTTTGGATTTGGTGATACCGGATATTGATAGGTAGGGGGGGGCTAGATACTGGATGCTGGATACTAGATTCTAGCATCCAGTATCTAGCATCTAGTATCCAGTATCTAGAATCCAGCATCCAGCATCTAGATTTATTTTATGACAAAAACATACCATGTTTAGTTTAGAAAGCATAACCCGAACAATACACGAATGGTTGTATGCAACATTACCACCTACCTGGGCATTATTGTCGGAGTGTGTGATCGTGATTTTGTTGGCGATTGCTTTGTTTGCCGCACTGGGATTGGTTTTGGTGTTGATGGAACGTAAGGTGGCGGCACGTATTCAAATTCGTTTAGGACCCAATAGGGTTGGTCCCGGGGGTATGTTTCAAACAGTTGCCGATACATTGAAACTGATTTTGAAAGAAGGATTGGTGCCCGATGCTGCAGATAAATTTCTTTTCAACCTGGCACCTTTTCTGGTGATGATGGTGGCCATGTTATTGTTGGCGCCTATTGCATTTGCCAAAGGATTTCAGATCTGGGATATTAATATTGGTGTATTGTACATATCTGCCATCTCATCACTTTCTGTTATTGGTGTTTTGATGGCGGGATGGGCCAGTAATAACAAATACTCTTTACTGGGTGCCATGCGAAGTGGTGCACAGATCGTTAGTTATGAGCTGTCTGCAGGTTTATCTATCCTTACCATTGTTGTTTTATCCGGTAGTCTGCAAATCAGCGATATCATTGCTTCACAGCAAACTGGATGGTGGTTATTTAAAGGTCATATTCCGGTCATTATATCATTTGTTATTTTCATCATTGCCGTAACTGCAGAAACCAATCGCGCACCATTTGATATGGCTGAAGCAGAATCTGAATTAACTGCCGGATTCCATACAGAATATTCGGGTATGCGTTTCGCCTTGTTTTTTCTGGCGGAATATATCAACATCTTTATTGTATGTGCTATTGGCGCAACCCTGTTTTTGGGTGGCTGGATGCCCTTACATATTGGACATTGGGAAGGATTTAATCATTTGATGGACTATATCCCATCCTCTGTTTGGTTTTTCGGGAAAACATTTTTCCTGATTTTTCTGATCATGTGGTTCAGGTGGACTTTCCCTCGTTTAAGAATTGATCAGTTATTAAACCTGGAATGGAAGTATCTTTTACCAATAAGTATGATTAACCTGATTTTCGTCACATTAATTGCGATTTTAAATTGGCACTTTTGAGTTTCGGATTTTGAGTATTGTGTTTTGAGTTATTTGAAATGATGATTCCTGATGGCTACAATAAAAAGATTTGAAGATATTGAAGCTTGGCAAAAGGCAAGAGTTCTTTCTATTGAAGTATATAAAATAACGGTAGAGACTGATTTGAGTAAAGATTTTAGATTCAGGGATCAAGTAAATTCAGCTGCAGGGTCTGTAATGGATAATATTGCTGAGGGTTTTGAAAGAGGTAGTAAATTAGAGCTGATTAATTTTATAACAATAGCAAAAGGATCATGTGCAGAGGTGAAATCGCAATTGTATAGAATAAAAGATAGAGGATTTATAAATGAAGAAAGGTTTGAGGAAGTTTTTAAAATATCAGAAGAGATCGGAAGTATGTTAGGAGGATGGATAAAGTATTTAAATCAAACAGAAATAAAAGGACCGAAATTTAAAGACAGGCTCTAGACAAGTTAAAAGTTAAAAGTCAAACAAGAAACCCAAAACTCAAAATTTTAAATTCAATAACCCGAAACCCAAAACCCAAAATTCTAAACTGAACTCATGTTCCTGAAAGAGTATATATCAGATGTTTATAATGGTGTTACATCCCTTTTAAAAGGTATGCGACAAACAGGCTATTATTTCTTTCATCCCAAGGAAATTATTACCGAACAGTATCCTGATAACAGGGCTACACTAAAGTTGGCAGATCGGTTTAGGGGAGAAGTGGTGATGTCGCACGATGAAAACAATGAACATGCCTGTACCGGATGCACTGCCTGCGAACTGGCTTGTCCGAATGGAACCATTAAGATCATTACCAAATTTGATATTTCACCCGAGGGTAAGAAAAAGAAAGCGATCGATACCTTTATCTATCACCTGGAATTATGTACCATGTGTAATTTATGTATACAGGCTTGTCCTACCGATGCCATTAAAATGGCTCAGAATTTTGAGCATAGTGTGTACGACAGGACTAAGCTGACAAAAAAATTAAATGCACCGGATTCTAAAGTAAGGGAGGGCGTTGAATAATGAGTGCTTCTGCTATTATATTCTATTGTATATCTGCCTTTTTATTGGGTACAGGAATCTTAGCGGTTACTGCCAAAAAGATATTTCGTGCGGCTATTTGGTTGTTATTGTCATTAGTAGGTATTGCTGCCTTGTATTTCTGGATGCAGGTAGAATTTATAGCTGCAGTGCAGATCATTGTTTATGTTGGCGGTATTGTGATACTTATCATTTTCTCGATTTTTCTTACACAACAATCAGGTAAGGAAATGCCGAAACCCGCATTGGGCAAGCAATTGTTCGCTGCTTTGGCTGTTTTGTTTGGAGCGGCTTTTACTTGTACCCTTATTTATGGTAATTGGTTTTTTCAAAATGACGGATCTGCTTTTAAACCAACCGTTGGTGATATAGGAACGCAGATGCTGAGCACTACAGAACATGGGTTCATTCTGCCTTTTGAAGTGGTAAGTATGTTATTATTGGCTGCCATGGTTGGGTGTATTGTAATAGCTATGAAAACAAACCAAACAACGATTTCTTCACATGAAATAAAAGAAACAAACTGATATGAACGAAGTGCCACTGATGCATATTCTTTTTGTTAGTACTGCCTTATTCTTTATTGGTATGTATGGCTTATTCACCAGGCGTAACATGATTACCATGCTAATGTCTATTGAACTGATGCTGAATAGTGTGAATATCAACTTTGTTGCTTTTAATAAATTCCTTTTTCCGGAAAAACTGGATGGTATTTTCTTTACCATTTTTATTATCACTATTGCAGCTGCCGAAGCGGCTGTGGCCATAGCCATCATTATCAATTTATACAGAAGTCATCAATCCATAGACGTGGATGATGCAACCGAAATGAAATTTTAAAGGATGCCAAATTATTCTTACATATTATGGATACCCTTACTGCCTTTAGCTACTTTCTTGTTGCTGGGTTTGTTTGGCAGAAAATATGTGAAAACATTTTCCGGAATATTGGGATCCTTATCCCTGCTGGTTTCTACGGTATTGTCTTTTGTTGCTGCACACCAGTATTTTTATGTGGATGGTAAAGTGAATGGGATATATCAAAAGATCATCGCACTTAAATATACCTGGTTAACATTTTCTCCCAATGTATCCATCGATATGGGCATCATCATCGATCCCATTTCTGTTTTGATGCTGGTGGTGGTGAGTTTCGTTTCCCTGATGGTACATGTATTTAGTTTGGGTTATATGAAAGGAGAAGAAAGATTTGCTACTTATTATGCATTTCTTTCCTTGTTTACTTTTTCTATGTTAGGCCTGATCCTGTCTTCCAATATTTTTCAAGTTTATATGTTTTGGGAATTGGTAGGTGTTTCTTCCTTTTTGCTGATCGGTTATTATTTTGACAAACCCTCTGCCGTAGCCGCATCCAAAAAAGCTTTTATCGTTACCAGATTCGCCGACCTTGGTTTCCTGATTGGTATTTTGATACTCGGATTCTATGGCGGCACGCTGGATATCGGATTATTGATCGAGCGATTAACTGCTGCACAATCTTCTGAGTTCATTGCAATGAGCACAGCCGGTTTTCTGGGTGTTTCAGCACTAACATGGGCTTTAACTTTAGTGTTTATTGGTGGTGCAGGTAAGTCGGCTATGTTTCCTTTGCATATTTGGTTGCCCGATGCCATGGAAGGTCCAACACCTGTGTCTGCATTGATTCATGCGGCCACCATGGTGGTGGCAGGTGTGTACCTGGTTGCTCGTTTGTTTCCTGTATTCTCTATGGATGGTACAGCCTTGCAGATAGTCATGTACACGGGCGCATTTTCTGCATTGCTTGCTGCCATCATCGCTTGTACGCAAACAGATATTAAAAGGGTATTGGCTTATTCAACCATGTCGCAGATTGGTTATATGATGTTTGCCTTGGGTGTTTCTAAATATGGCGGCGAAGATGGATTGGGCTATATGGCTTCTATGTTCCATCTGTTTACGCACGCTTTCTTTAAATCATTGTTATTCCTGGGTGCTGGCGCGGTGATACATATGGTGCATAGTAATGAAATGAAGGATATGGGCGGTTTGCGTAAAATGATGCCGATTACCCATATTGCATTTTTAATTGCCTGTTTGGCCATCGCTGGTATCCCTCCCTTTGCTGGATTCTTCAGCAAGGAAGAAATATTACTTGCGGCATTCCATGCCAATAAAATTATTTACGGTGTAGCATTATTTACGGCGGCACTTACTGCCTTCTATATGTTCCGTTTGTATTATTCCATTTTCTGGAGAAAGGAATCACACCATCATACCAACGCACATGGCGAAGGAACCCTCACCATGAAAATTCCGCTGGTGGTATTGGCTCTATGTGCCATCGGTGTTGGTTTCGTGCCTTTCTCTTCTTTGGTAACTTCTGATGGTGCGGCACTGGAAACCCATATGGATCTGGTATTTTCTATCCCACCTGTTGTTTTGGCATTAATAGCCATTGGTATTGCTACTTATATGTATAAATCAGAAAATGGTAAATCTGCTCAGCTTACAACTGCCTTAGGAGGGTTTTTTATTGCGGCCAAGAAGAAATTTTATATAGATGAATTCTATCTATTCATCACAGGTAAAATAATATTTCCGCTCATAGGTAAACCCATTGCCTGGATCGATAAAAATATTGTTGATGGTTTGATGAATCTTCTGGCAACCATAACCGGAAAGATTGCTGAAATGATCAAAGGTTTTCAATCGGGTAGGGTTCAGAATTATGCGATTTACTTTTTTGGTGGCATCATAGGTTTAGCAGTCATCTTTATTTATTTATGGAAATGAGAAACATATGAATTTATCTATCCTCATTATATTGCCATTGTTCACTGCTTTACTCATTCTTTTTTGTAATGGATTAAAGCAGGTTAGATCAGTTGCCTTACTGGGTTCTGTTGCACAATTATTACTTTCCGGATTCTTGCTTTACCTGTACCTCCAGGAAAGAAATACCGGAAATACCGCTCCCATGTTATTTGAGCATAATTATGTTTGGTTTGCAGCATCAAATATTCATTTTCATATAGGTGTTGATGGCATTTCTATTGCCATGATCTTACTAACCGCCTCAGTTGTGGTTGCAGGTATTCTGGTTTCTTGGGAGAT
>CALRUV010000057.1:0-16734 GCA_943371455.1 Chitinophaga pinensis
CGTTTAAATTAGTGATGGCGCTATCTAACAATGTTTGCATAGCCGCATATACCGCCGTTTGTGAATCAAATGCTGGATTGGGGTATTTTTCATTTGCTGCCTGACTATAAGGAATATCACCCCACAAAGCAGTTGTTGTACCCATTAAATTCGCTTCAATTACCTGCACTACACCAAGCATTCGTTTATTGTTAACAGCCTGCACTTTTTCTTTTAAAATTTTGATATTTTTAAAATCACCTGAATAGATCCTTTGCCAGGCCGCATCAAAATTGCGTGCAATAACCGTGTATTGATGGTAGCTTTGGTATTGTTGGGTATATCCCCTGAAATACCCCGACCACATACCCGCAAATCGCGCCAGATCACCTTCCTGTATATTCATGTTGCCTACCATGATGCTGGTAAGCATACTATTGGGGTCTGAATCAAGTGGGTTATTGGGGTCGTTATTAATCCCCTCTACCAATTTGCTGCAAGAAGCAAATGTTGAAGCTGTTAATAGGAGTATATAAAAATATTTTTTCATGATCATCTTTTTTAGTCAATTAGAAATTCAGTTTTAAAGAAAATAAGTAAGAACGTGTAGGTGGGTTTACAAAATAAACAACACCTCTTCCAGATGAGGAACCCGACACATTCGCATCCGGGTCGTAACCATTCACTTTACTGATAATAAAAAGATTTCTGCCACTTAATTCTAAACCAATTGATTGAATGCCCAGCTTTTGTTTTAGAAAATTGTTAGTAAGATTGTAACCAATATTTATCTCGCGGAATCTTGTCCAGGTTGCATCTTCTAAAAATTGTTCACCTACATTTCCAAACCAACCACCAGGGCCTGTATACCAGCTTTGGTCCAATGCAACATCCCCTGAACCAAAGTTTTTAATATTTCCTCTGAATGGTGTTCCTGCAGGAATAGTAGTTCCATTATATCTTTTCAAAGCAGAACTTGAAACACTTTCATTTCCGGTAGCAGCGCTGGTTCCATAATCCAGTAATACTGCCTCTGTTCCATTTATTACCTGGCCACCCTGTGAATGTTCCATTAATGCATTTAGATAAAATTGTTTGTACTTCAAATTGAAACCAAAACCTGCACGCCATTCTGGATTAGGGTCGCCAATTGGGCTGGCTGTAGGATCAACGGTTGGAAACCCATTGGCATTAAGTAAATTTTTTCCGGAAGCGTCTTTCAGGAAAGTATTGGAGAAAAGAACGCCAAGCGGGTATCCTTCTACAGCTCTGGAAGATACGCCAGCACTGCCGCCCAATGTGATGGAACCTGCACCACTAAGGTAGGTTACCAAATTACGGTTTCTAGTCCAGTTAAGGTTAATATCAAACGTAAGGTCTTTTTTCTGTATCAAATTATAACCAAGATCTATTTCTATTCCATTATTGCTAATGGTACCAGCATTTGAATACAGCGTATTAAAACCAGTAGAAGGTGATTGGGTTACTGAAATAAGTGCATCACGTGTTTCATTTTTATAATAACTAAATCCTAAGGAGAGTTTGTTATTCAGAAAACGTAAATCTGCACCAAGTTCAAATTCCTCCTTTCTTTCCGGCCTCAAAAATGGGTTACCCTTATCATCATTCTGAAGATAGGAACCGGTTCCATATAAAGCAGGGTCCAAAGCGCCACCTAATCCATCACCCCAGCCTCTGGCAATATAAGTAGTTGATGTTTGGTATGATTGCGGCTGAACACCCACAATACCAAATGATCCGCGAAGTTTACCAAAGGATAGCCAATTCAGGTTTTGAAATGTTTTCAGTTTGGTAAATTGCCAGGCCAGATCTGTTGAAGGATAAAAGAAGGATTTGGGAGCCAGCTGGCCAAAAGTAGAAGCTGCTTCCAACCTTCCTGTTGCATTGATAAATAACTGATCATCCCATGCAAGACCAACACTTGTATATCCTGCATTGCTTAATCTGTTAAGAAAGCGGTCAACAGTTGCAATATTTGCAGGTGTTGCATTATTAAAATCCTGCGGTCCATCAGGCAAAATAAAATTCAATGATTGTCCGCCAATGGTGGTTGTTTTTAAACTATTGTAGTTAAAACCAAGTACCATATTTCCTGAGAATTTTTCAGAAAAATCGTAATTAGCCCTACCTATAATATCTAGGTTGAATTGAAATTCCGTATACTCTTCTCTATTATACTGACCAGTGATCGCATTGGCAGAATAGTAAGGGAAATAATTCGTTTGGCGGTCTGTGAAATAATCCAAACCTGCACGTGTGGTTAAATTAAACCATTGAACTGGTTTGATATTTATTTCTGTTGAATTGATAAATCTGTTTACCACACTTCTATTTTGCAAAGAATTGATCACCCATAATGGATTGTTGAATCCAGGATTGGTATTGGCACCCACCAGGTTACGATAGGAACGCTGACGATTGGCTACAAAAGCACCCCCAGGTGCAGAATAATACTGACCTATATAATCTGTATTTTCAACATCAGGTGGCGTTCTTAAAAGTCCAATCAGTAATCCTGCATTATTGATACCTGCTTGTAAACGATTTGAATTTGTTAGGATATAAGACGATTTGTTAGATACATTCAGCCATTTATTCATTTCTCGGCCCACATTGATGCGCATGCCCGTTCTTCTGTAATCGCTGCTGTTGCGTGCAACTCCCTTTTGATTGAGGTCGTTAAAGCTTACAAAATAATTTGATTTATTGTCGCCGCCACTAATACTTAAAGAGTTGTCTGTAAAATATCCCTTTCTGAAAATGTCGTTGTAGTTTTTATCTACAAAGGTTTCTTTTGAGTTTTTAGTGGTGATGGGATAGATGGTACGTCCTGTATTTCCCACAAAGTAGCCCCCTGTGCTATTTACAACATCTGGTTGACCAGAACGTGTAGCAATTTTATCTCCCCAGGTTCTGATGGCATTGGCAGCCCATGCACCATTATTTCCCTGACCATAAGTGTTTTGCAAATCATAAAATGCACTCACTTCATCAAAAGAAACCGTTGATTTTATGGATATATTGGCCTTAGAGCCACTACTACCTTTTTTTGTGGTGATAATGATTACGCCATTGGCCGCCCTTGTGCCCCAAAGCGCTGCAGCAGAAGCACCTTTTAATATTTGCATATTACTGATATCGTCCGGACTAATATCGTTAAGTCGGCTTTGTTGTACAATCTGCCCGCCGGAAGATTCATTACGTGCGTCTCCACTAACAGGAACACCATCAAGAACAATTAAGGGATCTGTACTTCTGGTAATGGTACTTTGGCCCCTGATCAAAATTTGCGCAGTTCCTCCCGGATCTCCTGATGAACGGGATACCCTAACGCCGGATGATTTACCGGCAAGTGCATTCATTAGCCCGGTTTCTCCGGAATTAACGATTGCTTCCGCACTTATACGATTGGTGGCATAACCCAATTTGTCTTTTCGGGTTTCAAATCCTAAGGCATTTACTACTACATTATCCAAAGAAGTTGCAGTAGCTTTTAAAATGATGGTATAATTTTCTGCAGAACCTAAGCGCAAATCATTGGTCTCGAAACCAATGAAACTAATGCTCAATTCTTGTTTACCTGCAGGTACCGGGATACTGAAGTTGCCACTATTGTCCGTAATTCGGGTTATAGTAGTACCTTTTACTATTACTGTTGCGGCAGTGATGGGATTATTCTTCTCATCCAATACGGTTCCTCTAATATTTTTTGTTTGGGAAATGGCCGGTAAAAACAGACCCATTAGTACGGAAAGGAGAAGTAAAACCTTAAAAGTTTTTTGTTGTTTCATAATGACAGCTGTTTTGGTTAGCTAAAAGCAAATCGTAGCATGAAAGCTAACACTGTATTATCCAAAATCTAAGAATTGATGGTTACCATAATTTTTCAAGAATAATTGTTTAATTTCCGAAAGCAATCCAAGGTTTCGGAAATTCTTAAAGTATTGTTAGTCAATTACTTATAATAAATGCTCAAAAAAGGTAAAGAAGAAATAATATACTTGCTCAATAAATGCATTGAAAAATTCCAACTGGAAACGGGCCGGGATATTGTGCAAAACACCAATAGAAAGAACTATGAAGGCCTGGCAATGGTGCTAAGTGAGATCAGTAATAGCTTGCCAAATACAGCAGAACAATTGGGGCACCAGGTTTATGAAAGCAGTTCAAACAAAGGCAATTCAGTTTATCCCTTTCGCAAATACGATATCACTGGCGGGCAAATCAAAGATTCCTTAATGGGGTTGGTTGCCAATCCAAGACCCTTTTTGGTAGACACCTGTTATATATATGTATATGGTATGGGACGACAGGCTTTTGAACTTGCGGTACCTGATCCTTTTCTAGTTCAAAAAAAGGAGGGTAGTTCGAGTAACAAAGATAGCTTATCCCTTTTACAGGAAAATCAGCAATTGAAAATGAAACTCTCAGAATGGGAGTCGAATAATGAAGCAAGGTCTTTTTCTACTAAAAATCCATCCTCAAGACTAAAACTGGTTTTTGCTAGTATTTTTTTTACAGTAGTGATTACAGGCGGATGCGCTTATTGGCTTTTTACGCAATCCAACAACGAATGGAAAGCTATCAAAGACGATTTTAATTTGTTGCCTTATAAAGTTACATCGGCAGAAAGAGAAAAGCTAGAAGGGATATGGATATGCTATACCGGATCCCCTCAGGCAAGAATCTCTGATAGTAACAGATACCATAAAGTAGTGGCTAACCTGATTGAGATTTCCTACAAGAACGGTTATTTCATTTACAATCGTTACGGAGCCAGTTTCAACCATATTGGGTATATACAATTAGAAGCCAAAGAATTGGTATCTATTCATTCCAGGATCAAAAACGACAGAGGTGATGTAGAATCTCCCAGGCATAGTTTAATGACTTTGGATAGCAGTGGTATTTATTTAACGGCGATATCGGCTTCCTGGAATTTTGATGTGGGTAGCAGCAATCGTATAATAGGCATTCGTGAAATTTATAAAAAATTAGGTAAGGGTGGTAGCATAGAAGAAATCATTAATTCAGTTGAAAACGCGAGTTGTCAATGCAAAATTATTTTATGGCATAAGCCAGACAATACAACAGAAACCTATTATTTAAAAAATATGTCGCTGGATGGATTGAAAGATTCTGTTTTATTAAAACTGATCGATGAGAAAAGTATTCTGCAAAAAAATCCTGATGAACATTTGCTTTTTGATAAAACGAAAGATCATTGATTTTTGAATTTGGAAAAGACAATAGCATTCCTTTTGCACTGTACAACTGAAATGCTTACGTATAGATCCTTGAAAAATTAACAGGCATCAACAAATTCAAGTATGTCGCCCGGCTGACAATCCAAAGCCTTGCAAATAGCATCCAGTGTGCTAAACCGGATCGCTTTTGCTTTTCCGGTTTTTAAAACGGATAAATTGGCAATGGTGATATCTACTTTTTCAGCAAGTTCCTGTAATTGCATTTTTCTTCGTGCCAGCATCACATCTAGGTTTACAACTATAGGCATATTATACGGTTTGTTGGTTTTCTTCCTGCATTTCGATACCGTGTTTGAAAATTTGTGAGATCACATACACAATACCTGCAGAAAATAGTAATTGACTCGAAACACTGATCACACTAACATCTTCACCTAATCTTTTTGAAAGCCAGTCGGTATAATTATCCCCCATAAAACTAATGATCCATATGGCTAAAAACCAGTAAGCTATTTCTTCCAATAGTTTACTTACTTCCTTTGTAAAAGGCGTTTGAATATTCAGTTTCGAAAGCAAGGTTACAATCACATACCATAGTTTCAAATACATGGCTGAAATTGTGATCACTAAAGTCATGATACCAATATAATAGTTGCGATTTTGCTCAAGAAGCGGCATTAAGTTTTGGGAGATACCCGGTAATTTTTTTGCAGCGATCGGATTGAAAAAACTTACCCCTACTGATATGAGCTGACTACCCAGATTTACTGCATAACCCAATACGCCTAACCAGGCTAAAATCCTTAATACCATTAAAATATTTGCTGTCTTTGTTTTCATACTGTTTTAGTTTGTAATGCAAATATCAATAAATATTTATCAATAAACAATAAAAAAACATCAATAAACGGAATATTTTTATCATTTTGTTTTAAAGACTTCTTTCTGCTGGCAATATGAATTAAATTTATTTGTGATGCGTATGAACGGTATCGATTTTGTCTCTAGTAGTATATAATTTTAAATGGATTGGTTACTTCTTCCAATATTTTGCAAAACCTTTGGAAGTATAATACTTTACGCCAGTTTTTTCTGCTACGGTGATTAACATTTCTGCTCCATATACAGCAACAATTTTACGAGCTTCATCAATCGGTAAGATGCTGCAGACTTTGGTAAGCCAATCCGCATCAATTCCTCTTTTGGCAATAACGGTTACATTACGCTGAGAGCTTATCCCATAACCGGTTCTGGGATCCACGATATGCGAATATTTTTTTCCATTATGTTCTATAAACTGGTACACATCACCAGAGGTAGTAACTGCTATATTTTTGATCAATAGTTTTTTTGGTAAAAGCTCATCAGTTGTTTCGGGTACATTGATGCCAATTGTCCAGCCCTTCGCTTTGGTTGGTGCATCACTAACTACAATATCCCCGCCTGCATCTGCCAGCGCGCTTTGCACTCCTTTTGTAAGCAGATAATTGATCACTTCCTGCGCCACATAGCCTTTGGCTATTCCCCCTAGATCAAGCAGCATTCCAGATTTGGTGAGATATACCGTTTGTTGGGATTGATCAAATACGATATATTGAAATCCCACTTTATTTCTGGCTTCTTCAATAGCCAAAGAATCGGGAAATACTTGCAACTTTCTGGCTTTGCGCCATAGATGGCTTAGCGGTCCAACAGTAATATCAAAACTTCCCTTACTTAGGTTGAAACCTTTTTTAGCCTCCTGTAAAATATTCCATAATGTGGAAGATGCAACCATGGGATTTTTCCCTGCACTAGCACTCAGCCTGCTTAACTCACTGGTGCTATCATAATCGCTGAATATATGGACCAGCGAGTCGACCAGCTGAAATGCTTGCTCAGCAAGGTTTCTGGCTTTTAATGAATCATCCGTTTCTATGATAAGCTGAAAAGGTGACCCCATTTTATTTTCAACAAAAGGAAATTTTTTCAACTGTGCCTTTGCAATGTTTGAGAGAACCAGCAGGCAAAACAGAGCGGTAATGATACGGTTCAAAGTAGTTTATTTAGCTATTCCCCTTTACAAAGGATATTTATTATGTTAATAGGCGCACACACTGTAAATTTAAGCAACAAAAAACAGCCATATGCAAAGAAGAACTTTTATGCAACAAAGTTTATTGGCAGGCGGATCTATTTTATCGGCATCCGCTGCAATCGCCGCCAACAATTCACAACACCATTCTATAGAAGACAAACCTTTTAACATGGCATATGGCTTTCATGATGGCATGTTTAAAAATAGTGGGGGCACAGATTTTATCGATCAGATCAAATTTGCCTACGACAGGGGATTCAGGGCCATCGAAGACAATGGTATGATGAAGCGTACCCCCGAAATGCAGCAAAAAATCGGCGACACCCTAGCCAAACTGGGAATGACAATGGGTGTATTCGTGAATAATTTTGATGACTGGCCACTTTCACCTAATATGACCACCGGAAAAAAAGAATGGAAGGACAAATTTATCCAATACGCCAAAGAATCTGTTGAAGTAGCTAAACGCTGCCATGCCAAATGGATAACCGTGGTGCCGGGTAATTACGACAGAACCCTTCCAGAAGGTTTTCAAACTGCCAATGTAATTGATTGCTTACGCAGAGGCGCAGAAATTCTCGAACCGCATGGCTTGATCATGGTATTGGAACCCTTAAGTGATACTCCTGATCTTTTTCTTAGAACTTCTTCCCAAACTTATATGATTTGTAAAGCAGTTAACAGCCCTTCCTGTAAGATCCTTTTTGATATGTACCATATGCAGCGTAATGAAGGTAATATCATTGCCAATATCAATAAGGCATGGGATGAGATAGCTTATTTTCAAATTGGTGATAACCCCGGAAGAAAAGAGCCGGGAACCGGAGAAATGAATTACAGAAATATCTTCAAACATATATACGATAAGGGTTTTAGAGGTGTAATGGGCATGGAACATGGCAATGCAAAACCTGGTAAGGATGGGGAAGAGGCGCTGATCAAAGCATATAGAGAAGCGGATGGGTTTATGTAAGGGGTATTGAATTTCGAATGTCGAATATCGAATCTCGAATTTCGAAGTATTTATTTTTTGGTAATAGATAATTGCATCGTATGTTTTATTCAATAACAGAGAATCAAATAGCTGATTACCATCAGGATGGTTATTTATTATTGAAAAACTTTTTTTCGGAGAAGGAAACGGAAAAGCTCTACCAGTCTGCCTTGCAGGATGAAGCGATGAAGCTGCATGCATTGGATCTGAATGATCAGTCGGGGAAAAAAACAAAACTCTCTTTATGGTTCACACCGGGTAATGATGTTTTTGGTTATATGTCGCGTAGTGAAAGAATGGTGAGAACTGTGGCTGCTTTAATGGAGGGCGATAAAAAAGTTTGTCATTTTCATTCCAAGCTGATGCAGAAAGAACCCCGCGTAGGTGGTGCCTGGGAATGGCACCAGGATTATGGTTACTGGTATAAAAATCAATTTCTATTTCCTGATCAGCTGATAAGCGTAATGATTGCACTAACACCTGCTAATAAAGCCAATGGTTGTTTGCAGGTAATTAAAGGTTCGCACAAAATGGGTCGCGTTAACCATGGTTTTGCGGGTGAACAGGTTGGTGCAGATATGGTGATGGTGAATAATGCCTTACAAACCATGGAACTGGTGTACAGTGAACTGGATGCAGGTGATGCCTTATTTTTTCACCCCAATCTATTGCACCGTTCAGAAGCCAATCTTTCTGAAAACCCGCGCTGGTCAATCATCTCCTGCTACAGTGCCCAATCCAATATCGCCTATAATGAAACATCTGTTTCCTGGAAGCAAGAAGTGGATATGGTGCCGGATAATGCATTAATGGAATGGGAAGCAACATCCTTATCGCATGCAGATTTTCTTAAAAAAGAAAATGATCCGGCATTGAAGGAAACGGGGTGGGAGGAATGAGTTTGGAGTTTGGAGTTTGGAGTTTTGAGTTTTGAGTTTTGGGTTTTGAGTTTTGGGTTTTGATTCTTGATTCCTGATTCTTGATTCTTGTTTCTTGATTCTTGTTTCTTGTTTCTTGTTTCTTGTTTCTTAATCTTTTTTTGAAGCAAATTAAAAATATTGTATGAAAAAATTAACGCTTAGTTTGTTCACTTTTTTTTTCCTTACCATGCTTTCTGCACAGATCAGAACGGCGAATGTGTTTACGGATAGTATGGTGTTGCAGCGTGGGAAGCCCATACCTGTATGGGGTTGGGCGGGGAAGCAGGAAGAAATTACTGTTCAGTTTCACCAGCAAACAAAAAAAACCATTGCTGGCGATGATGGTAAATGGTTTTTGAAACTGGAAACAGAAAAAGAAGGTGGTCCTTATGCATTAACCGTAACTGGTAAAACAACTAAAACACTAAATGATATATGGGTGGGTGATGTTTGGCTTTGTTCCGGACAATCAAATATGGAGTTTACAGTGAACAGTGCCATGAATAGCAAAGCGGAAATTGCTGCTGCCAATTACCCGATGATCAGGCATGTACAAGTAAAAAAAGAGATCAGTTCCACGCCCAAAACAGATATCAGTGAAACAAATTGGCATACCGCTTCACCTGCCTATGTTGCTGGCTTTACAGCCGTAGGCTATTATTTTGCGAGAGAAGTTTTTAAGGAAACCAATATCCCCATAGGTTTACTGCATTCCAGTTGGGGAGGCACGGATGTTGAAACCTGGACCAGCAGAGAAGCATTTGCAGCTAGTGAAGAATTTAAAGAAATGATCAATGCCTTACCAGTGGTGAACCTGGATTCACTCGCTAACATCAAAGCCAAAACAATGATGGAAGCGATAAAAAAATTTCAGCCCTCTTTACCAAAAGCTGCGGAAATAAATAAATGGAAAGAACCCAGTTACAATGACCAGCAATGGCCTGTAATGGCAGTTCCCGGATTATGGGAAGATAAAGTTTTGCCGGAAGTTGATGGGGTAGTTTGGTTTAGAACAACTGTTACAATCAATGCTGCTGATGCAGGCAAAGCAGCTACCTTAAACATGGGTATGATCGACGATAATGATATCAGTTTTGTAAATGGAACACGTATCGGTAATACCAACGGCTATAATATTAAAAGAGTTTACCCAATACCAGCAGGTATTTTAAAGGCAGGAAACAATCTTATTGCCATCCGTATTGATGATACAGGAGGTGGGGGTGGTTTATATGGGGATGCAAAAGACCTTAACCTTACTATCGGCAACAACAGTATTCCCCTTGCAGGCAACTGGTCATTTCAGGTTGCTACATTAGGAAGATCAGCAACGGTTGGGCCTAACAGTTATCCATCCCTTTTATTCAATGCCATGATAAACCCATTGGTGCCGTTTGCTATTAAAGGCGTATTATGGTACCAGGGCGAAAGCAATGCTGGACGGGCATTTCAATACCGCAAAGCATTTCCTTTAATGATAACCGATTGGCGGAGAAATTGGAAACAAGGTGGCTTCCCCTTTTATTTTGTGCAACTGGCCAGTTTTAATTCTGCTAACGGCAATAGTGTAAATGGCAGTAACTGGGCAGAATTAAGAGAAGCACAAACCAAAACATTGGGATTATTAAGAACAGGCATGGCCGTAACCACAGATATAGGCGAAGCCAATGATATCCATCCAAAAAACAAGCAAGATGTTGGTAAAAGGCTTGCTGCTATTGCTTTGCATTATGATTATGGCAAGCAGGGAGAATTTATGGGACCACTTTATCAATCCATGAAAATAGAAGGTAATAAAGTAAGCATCAGTTTTACGCATACAGGAAAAGGCTTGATGACAAAAGCTTCTGACGAACAATTAAAAGGTTTTGAAATTGCCGGTTCAGATAAACAATTTTTTCCCGCCACAGCTACCATTGAGGGCGATAAGGTTATAGTAAGTTCTGATAAAGTAAGCGCACCTGCCAGTGTTCATTTTGGTTGGGCCGATGATGCGGGCATCTGTAATTTATTTAACAAAGACGGCTTTCCGGCTTCTCCTTTTAGAACAGATAACTGGTCCGGCAAAACCGATCAGGTTAAATACCGCAAACCATAAATTAGCATAATCACCGTTTTATTTCGCTTTTAAATATTTGCCATGAAAACCAAACTACAATGCTTGCTCATCGGAGCTATTTTTTCCGCTTCATCCTTTGCGCAACCTGCCGTGCATCATTTACTCACAGAAAATAAACCCAATCCTGTTGGTGTTGATGTATCCGCTCCCCGTTTCAGTTGGCAGCTATCGGGCGATCAGCGCAATACCCTGCAATCAGCTTATGCCATTCAGGTTTTCAGTGCAGACAATAAAAAATTAGTTCTTTGGAATTCCGGCAAAATTGCTTCTGCCAATTCTGTTTTTGTTCCTTATGCTGGTTCTGGATTACAAAGCGGAAAAAAATATTGCTGGCAGGTACAGGTTTGGGATAATAATGGCAAGTCCTCCCAAAAAAGCGATACTGCTAGTTTTCAAATGGCACTTTTGCAAGAGAGTGATTGGAAAGCAAAATGGATCGAACAAGGTTATACTGAAGACAGTGTGATGCGCCCCAGTCCACTCATGCGCAAACAGTTTAGCATCAAAAAGAAAATTATTTCTGCCACAGCTTTTATCACCGCACATGGATTATATGAAGCACAAATAAATGGCGTTCGGGTGAGTGATGCTTATTTAACCCCCGGTTGGACGGCCTACCAAAAAAGATTGCAATACCAGATCTACGACGTAACAGACATGCTTGCCAAAGGCGATAATGCCATTGGCGTAACCCTTGGTAGTGGCTGGTATAGAGGCTTTATTGGTTTTTCAAACAGACAAAATTATTATGGAAAAGACATTGCCTTACTTTTTCAAATGGAGATAACTTATAGTGATGGTAGTAAAGAAATGATATTATCGGATGATAGCTGGAAATCATCCACAGGTAGTATCCGCTATTCTGAAATTTATAACGGCGAAACCATTGATGCCCGTGAAAACAAGCAGGGATGGGCTTTGGCAGGATATGATGATAGTGGCTGGTCGGGCGTTAAAGTGGCCAATCGTTCTAATGAAACATTGGTTGCTACTTATAATGAACTGGTGAAGAAAAAGGAAACCTTTAAACCGGTGAAGATCTTTACCACACCCAAGGGTGAAAAAGTAATTGATTTTGGTCAGAACCTGGTGGGATGGGTGGTTATAAAAGTAAAAGGCAATGCAGGAGATAAGATCGTGGTATCACATGCAGAAGTAATGGACAAGTCTGGTAATTTTTATACCACCAACCTGAGAGCAGCTAAAGCACAGGACACTTACATTTTAAAAGGCGGCGAAGAAGAGATCTTTGAACCGCATTTTACTTGGCACGGTTTCCAGTTCATCAAACTGGAAGGATATCCGGGCGAACTGAAACCAGAAAATTTTACAGCAGTTGCCTTGTATTCTGATATGCCACCAACCGGTGAATTCACTTCTTCACATCCACTAGTAAATCAGTTGCAACATAATATTCAGTGGGGACAAAAAGGCAATTTTGTAGATGTGCCTACGGATTGTCCGCAACGTGATGAAAGACTGGGCTGGACAGGCGATGCACAGGTTTTTTCCAGAACCGCGGCATTTAATATGAACGTACATAATTTCTTTGCTAAATGGTTAAAAGATGTTGAGGCAGATCAATTACCCAACGGTAGTGTTCCCCATGTAGTTCCCAACGTTTTGGGCGCAGGTTCTAGTGGCTCAGCAGGATGGGCAGATGTGGCAAATATTATTCCCTGGAATATTTACCTGGCTTATGGCGATAAAAAAATACTGGAAGATCAATACAATAGTATGAAAGCCTGGGTAGGTTATATGCAAAATGTTAGTAAGCAAGATCTTTGGAATACGGGTGCTCATTTTGGCGATTGGTTATTTTACCGTCCGGATGACGATAATAGTGGAAGAGCCGCTGTTACTGATAAGTATTTAATAGCACAATGTTTTTTTGCACATTCTACCCAATTATTAATCAATGCTGCTAAGGTATTAGGTAAGGATGCTGATGTACAAAATTACCAGGAACAACTGAATAAAATAAAAGCTGCTTTTATCAAAGAATACCTCACAACCAGTGGCAGATTGGTTTCCGGCACACAAACCGCTTATGTGCTGGCACTAAACTTTGATATGCTCCCGGAAAATTTACGACAGCAGGCAGCTGATAGACTGGCAGAAAATGTTAAGGGTTACGGCAATCACCTAACAACCGGATTTTTAGGAACGCCTTATTTATGTCATGTATTAACAAGATTTGGCTATACGGATATTGCCTACAAACTATTGTTACAGGAAAAATATCCTTCCTGGTTATACCCCGTAAAAATGGGTGCTACCACCATTTGGGAAAGATGGGATGGGATCAAACCAGACGGGTCTTTCCAGGTACCATCAATGAATTCTTATAACCATTATTCCTATGGTGCCATTGGCGATTGGATGTATCGTACGATGGTAGGTATTGACACTTATGAGGATGGCCCGGGTTATAAGCATATCAAAATTCAACCACATATTGGCGAAGGATTTACCCAAGCAAGTGCATCCTTGCTAACTTATTATGGAAAGCTGAGTAGTGGCTGGAAACTTGCAGGCGATAATGTATTGATGGATGTGGAGATCCCTGCTAATACTTCTGCAACCGTATTTATTCCAGCTAAAAATAAAGAAGCAATTCTTGAAAATGGGGTAGCCATTGCTAACAGTTCTGATTTTAAAATTATTGGATCAGGAAATGGTTATGTGGAAGTAAATATAGGTTCTGGTACTTATCATTTTACCATCAATAAATAAAATTTTAGCGTAACAAATAAAAAAAATGGAAGAGCTACAACCCATACCCATACTGGATAGTACAGAAATTCGTGTATTAGGGTCTTTGATGGAAAAATCGAAGACCACGCCGGATTATTATCCTATGACCGTTAATTCGCTAACTGCGGCCTGCAACCAAAAAACTTCCCGCAAGCCCGTAGTGAATTATGAGGAAGAAACGGTGATCAATGCATTGAATTCTTTAAAGCGAAGGGGATTGGTGGCTACTGCAACAGGTGGTACCAGCAGGAGTGTGAAATACAAACACAATTTTGCATTGGTATTTCCTGTAGACAATGCCGCTTCCGCTATTATTTGTTTGTTGTTATTGCGTGGTCCACAAACTGCGGGGGAACTCAATACCAATTCTGGCAGGATCTACGATTTTGAATCACTGGAAGAAGTACAGCAGCAGCTCGAAAAACTTTCCACACCCGAACTGCCTTTTGTGCAGCAATTACCCAGAAGGCCCGGACAAAAAGAAACACGTTATACGCATTTATTATCGGGTGCGCCCGATTTAACGGATGATAGTGAAGAAGAAACAGTGGTCTATCATCCCACATCTGCACTGGAAGACAGACTTACCATTGTAGAAGCAGAACTGGCAGAAGTAAAAGCATCATTGGATAAACTCATGAAAGAACTTATGGGCTGATTTTGATTCTGCCAGCTGCTGTTTTTTAGTCATTTAATTTGATTGTTACTTATACCTTCCCTATGAAAAAAATGATTTGTTTACTGCCATTGGTGTTTTTTTCTTTGATAAATGCTCAGGAGTCCAATACCATCAACCCAAAACTCCTGAAGCAGCAATGGCCTGCTTCCTGGATCACCTGTCCTGATGTGCCTCAAAGAGATTACGGGGTATATCATTTCCGGAAGAATTTTCAGCTAGAAAATATCCCGGCCAATTTTATCATTCATATTTCGGGCGATAACCGTTACCGTTTGTTCATTAATGGCAAAGCCGTTTGCAGTGGCCCTGCTCGTGGTGACTTGTATAATTGGTATTTTGAAACGATTGATATTGCATCTTACCTGCAAAAGGGAACCAATACCATTGCTGCTATGGTTTGGAATATGGGCGTTCATGCAGCAGTGGCGCAGATCTCCAATCAAACTGCTTTTGTAGTGCAGGGAGATACGGATGCAGAAAAAATGGTTAATACCAATGATAGCTGGAAGGTTTTGCACAATTTTTCTTACAGTCCTTGTTCTACAGATAATGGTTCCCGTTTACGATCTTATATGGTAATCGGTCCGGGTGATGAAGTGGACGCATCCAAATATCCCTGGGGCTGGGAAAACAGTAATTACGCGGATACTGCCAAATGGTTAAAGCCTAAAAGAATTGCCAATCCGGTTGCGGTGGGTTATGGCACTGATAATATGTGGACATTGACACCTAGAAATATTCCGCTCATGATGGAAAAATTTCAAAGAATTCCGGTTGTGAGAAGAACCACTGGTATCAAGGTTCCCAACGATTTTCTATTGGGACAATCATTGCAAGTTCCTGCAAACGCAAATATTAGTTTATTGCTTGATCAAACATACAATACGGTTGCTTATCCGGAAATGATCGTGAGTGGTGGGAAAGGCAGTAAAATTACAATCACTTATGCGGAAGCATTATATGATAAGAATAGGGTAAAGGGAAACCGAAATGATATAGAAGGCAAAGAATTGATTGGCAATTTCGACATATATAAGCCCGATGGAGGTTTACAAAGAGTATTCAGGCCATTATGGTTAAGAACCTATCGTTACATCAAATTGGAAATTATTACCGATAATGAACCATTGGTAATTAATGATCTCTATGGTTCTGCAACAGGTTATCCATTTGAGGTAAAAGCTTCTTTTACATCTAATGATCCCTCTCTGCAGCAGATCTGGGATATTGGCTGGCGTACTGCCCAATTATGTGCTGGTGAAACCTATTATGATTGTCCCTATTACGAACAACTGCAATACGAAGGTGATACCCGGATTCAGGCATTGATCTCCTTGTATGTAACTGGTGACGATAGGTTGATGCGAAAAGCGATCCTTGATTTTTATCATTCACGGGTGCCGGAAGGTTTAACACAGGGAAGGTATCCCAGTAGCCGCTTACAGGTTATTCCGCCATTTTCTTTGTACTGGGTTTCTATGTTGTATGATTATATGATGCATAGAAAGGATAAGGAATTTTTGCAAAAATTTCTGGTACCGGTAATGGGCGTGCTTGACTGGTACGAAAAAAATATCGACAAAAATAAAAAGATGCTGGGGCCTATGAAGTGGTGGAATTTTGTTGACTGGAATAACGCATTCCCTAGTGGTACGCCGGATGGAGCAGAGAATGGCAACTCTTCCATCATCACCTTACAATATGCTTTAACGCTGAAACAGGCAGCCATTATCTTTGACAACTTCGGCAAAGCCAATGAAGCAAAGCATTACAGGCAATTAGCAGATGAATTGATACAAGCAACCTATCAGCAATGTTTCGATAAGAAAAAGAATGCCATGGCCAATACGCCTTTGAAAAATAGTTTTAGTCAGCACGCAGGCATCATGGCTGTATTAACAGGTGCTATTCCTGTTGAAAACCGAAAAAAAGTCATGCAAAATATTTTACAGGATACTTCTCTTAGTCAGGCTACATTTTA
>CALRUV010000058.1:0-16677 GCA_943371455.1 Chitinophaga pinensis
CTGCAGCAACAGGTGCAAACTCATTGCTTTCATTATTACCGGCAACTTCTCCCTCTCCTTCCGGATACTCGTGGTTGAAAGCATCAAAATCAAAATCGGGCATGAGGTCAGTTTTCACATAATTAATGGCTTCACCTAATGCTTTTATAAACTTATTAAAATCTTCTTTGTACAAAAAAATCTTATGTCTGTCGTACCCATTATCATCAAAACGCTTGCGGCTTTCTGTAATGGTTAGGAAATAATCATTACCTCTTGTTGCCCTTACGTCAAAAAAATATGTTCTTCTTTTTCCAGCCCTGATACGCTTGCTGTAAACACTTTCCATTTTCTTGTCATTGTTCTCGTACGCCACAGTTGTTTGTTTTTGGGTTTCTACAATAAATTTAAGTGCCACAAATATAGGATTGTTTCAGAATTACCAAAATTTTAGAAATCAAGGATACTACTGTAAAACCTAACCAAAAATTAACCTGGCAATGCATCAGCAACCACTTTCTCTTCTAATAACTGTAAACGATACATATCCGCATAATACCCGTTCAATGCCATCAAATCCTCATGAGTGCCCTGTTCTATCAATTCACCGTTATCAAGAACCAAGATAGTGTTGAAGTGAAAGGACGAAAAGATGCGATGGGTTATAATGATGGCTGTTTTATCATTCAGGTATTGGTAAAGCCTGCCTATGATCTCATTTTCTGTTTTGGCATCTACAGCACTCAAACAATCATCAAATACAATGATCTCCTGCTCTTTTACCAATGCCCTTGCTATGGAAATTCTTTGTTTTTGTCCGCCACTAAGGGTAACTCCTCTTTCACCGATCATTGTTTCATATCCCTGTGTAAAGCCCAAAATTTCCTGGTGGATGCTGGCAGCTTTTGCCGCATCTTCAATGGTTTTTTGGGTAAAATTTTCTGATAGGCCAAAACCTATATTATTACTAACCGTATCACTGAATAATAAAACATCTTGTTGTACATAACTAATCTGTTCTCTGAATGATTGAATATTTATTTGACTGATAGCCACACCACCAATTTGTATGGTACCCGAACTGGGATCGTAAAAGCGCAATAGCAATTGTGCCAGCGTTGATTTACCACTGCCTGTTCGGCCAATCACCAATACCTTATTGCCTTTTGGGATTTTGATAGAAATATGTTGTAATGCTTTGATACCTGTATGGGGGTAAGTAAAACTTACATCCTTAAATTCAATATCCCCTGAAATCCTTTCCTGGATGGGTTCTGCAACTGTTTGAATTACCGGTTCTGTTTGTAGAAATTCATTGACCCTTTTTTGTGATGCAGCCGCTCTTTGAATCATACTGGCCGTCCACCCTATTGCACTTACAGGAAAAGTGAGCATATTGATATAGATCACAAACTCAACGATCATGCCCAGTTTATTGGTGTCTTCCAATGCCTGTAAGCCTCCAATCATGATCGTAACCAGTGTACTCAGGCCGATCATCAATGCCATGCTGGGAAAATAGATCGCTTCCACCCTGGCTAATCCTACCGCATTCTTTTTATAAGCTTCACTGTTTTTAATAAAAAAGCCCAGCATTGCTTTTTCCTGCACAAAAGATTTGATCACACGGATGCCCGAATAAGATTCCTGTGCATTGGTGGTAAGGTCTGATAAAAGAGATTGTATCTGTTCACTTTTTTTATTGATCACACTGTTCACCAAATAAATGGTAATAGCCAGTATGGGCAAGGGTGCCAGTACCATTAAAGTAAGTGATACATCTTTGCGTAGCATATTTACCACACAAAAACCAATTAGGGTAACCAGATTGATGAGATACATGATGGCCGGACCGGTAAACATCCTCACCCTGCTCACATCTTCCGTCATACGGTTCATTAAATCACCGGTACTATGGGTTTTGTAAAAATTGGTATCTAACTTTTGGTAATGGTTAAAAATCTCGTTTTTTTGGTCAAACTCAATATGACGGCTCATTACAATGATGGTCTGCCGCATAAAAAACATTAAAATTCCCCTTACTAAAGCCAAGAAAAGGATGGTAAGACTGCAGATAGCTATCAGCCATTTGAAAGACATGTCAGCAGAAAGAACATACTGAATAAACAGGTCAACCAGTTGATCATGCACAGGTGGGTTATTGGGTATACGGGCACCTGGTAACCTTTGTTGAACCTGGTTGATAACAAATCCGGTAACCTGAGGGGCCAAAACGGCAAAATAGTTGGAAGCAATGATAAATAAAGTGCCAATCAGGAACCTTTTACGATATTTCCAGAAGTACTTGTTTAAGGCGGATAATTGCTTCAACTATTTTATAAATTTGAAACAAAGATAATAGTGTGTTCTCAGAACAGGCTATTTGAATTGATGAATAAAAATAGATCCTGCCCACCTGTTAATCTTGTAACGATAAATATTTCATTAGTAAACAGGTTTAATTTTTTTTATAGAGATTACAGTTGCACTATAAAATTTTTGTGTTATTGAAATGCTCCGATATTTTAAAGAAATAAAAAGCAAACAAAAACTTTTTTTTAATAGGTTTTTTTTGTGGCTTTTGTTTGGCGTTTCTCCTGTGATAATCTTGGCTCAGGGTTCAACAATAGCGCAGGAAACGCGTATAATTGTTGCTGATACTGCACATCAGAGAGACCTCATTGATATTGCCAAAAAGCTTTTAAAAATAAAGCCGGAAAAACAAAGAAATACAGACGATAAAAAAGTTTATTTCTCATTTCTCCCTTTAAGTGGCTCAGATCCCGGATCAACAGGAAAAGGGATCATCACCAGTACCACAGCAGGATTTTATCTCGGTCCTCGCCAAAACACTTATTTATCCAGTGCCACTTTTACCCCTTATTTAAATTTTGATGACAGGTATGGTATGCCTTTGCAAACAGATATCTGGCTTCCCAATAACCAATGGAATATTATTGGTGATTTCAGGCTATTGCACTACCCGCAACCAACCTGGGGACTCGGCAACTACCAACCATTCGAACACCAAACAATTGTTGATTACAATTATATCCGCATCTACCAAACCATTCTCAAGAAAATCAATACAACCTTGTTTACGGGACTGGGTTTGCATTACGACAGGCATTTCAGTATTGAAACAGACAATCCGGCAATTGGGTTAAAGGAATTTACAGGTTATGATTATGGTACCGGTGCCCGGTCAACTTCTACCGGTTTGAGTTTTAATTTATTATATGATACCCGAAACAATGCGATCAACCCCTTACCCGGTGCTTATGCAAAAATAATATTACGATTTAATCCTGTTTTTTTGGGAAGTGAACATAACTCGCAAAGCTTGTACCTCGATTTCAGAAAATACATCAGCTTAAAATCTGACCGTAATATAAACCAGAACAAGCTTGCTTTCTGGACCTATTACTGGTCAGCCTTTCAATCCCCTGCCCCCTACCTTGATTTGCCCAGTATTGGCTGGGATCCCACCAATAGATCCGGCAGAGGGATACCCCAAAACCGTTACAGGGGTAAGTCTATTTTTTACATGGAATCTGAATACAGAAGAGACATAACTGCCAATGGATTATTTGGCATGGTGTTATTTGCCAATTTTACCTCAGTTGGTGGTCATGGAGATTTTTTAACCACCTGGCATCCCGCCATTGGTACCGGATTAAGGATAAAGTTTAACAAAGGCTCCAATACAAATATTGGTATTGATTTTGGTATGAGTAAAGGATACAATACCGTTTTATTTAGTTTGGGAGAAGCTTTCTAATAAGAAAAAGGTTCTCTTTTCAAATCTATATGCACATAATACAATCAAAGAAACCGTTTATTCATAAAAGCCCTCCCCGATCCTGATTTCAGGTATTTTTCAAATAAGAAAGCTTTATCTGCATCTTTATATGCACAATAAAATATTAATGCTACAGGCAATATTGCTTTGGTTGCAGTCACTTGGCCATCTGAGTGCCGCTGAAATCTATCCCTTAAATCTGCAGTACACCCTGTATATGTAGACCCATCATTGCAACGGAGAATATAAACGTATTGCATAAAAAACAATTTTACACAATATCGAATACCCCTCTCAATCTAAATAGCGTATTTGTACCTAACGATAAAGATCAAAACACCCATAAAAAAAACTGTAGCTCCAGCTACAGTTTTTAAAATCTCACTAAGTCCAGCGGACTTGTCCGCCGAAGGTCGCCCCGCGACCGAAGGCGGAGAGTTAGGGATTCGAACCCCAGGACCTGTTACAGTCAACAGTTTTCAAGACTGCCGCAATCGACCGCTCTGCCAACTCTCCGCGGCAAAAATACGTTTTGAAATGAATTGACAAAAAAATAATAAAATATCTCACTCAAATATCGCTGAAAGCCTTATCAGATAAGGGTTTTATTATGTTCTGTCATAAAAACAGAAAAGCGTACCGAATTATACGGTACGCTTTTCAGCATTTGTTCGATTTATAGAATTATGCGCTAATTCTCTGGATTCAATACTGCTTTGATATAGTTCTGCATATTAAAATACTTCTTAGCAGCATCTTGAAGGTCTTTAGTGGTAATGGCATTGATTTTTTCATCGTAACCAATGATCCATGCTGGATCGTAGTTTTCGATGAAGGCGTAGGAAAGATTTTCTAACCAGTGTGCATTTTCTTTCATCAGGTCTTCATTTTGTTTCCTGGCCGTTTCTTTAACCTTATCGAGGTCAGACTGTGAAATGCCATTGTTTCTGGCATCTTCGATGATGGCAAAAAGCGCTTTGGAGAGCTTATCTACGTTTTCCGGACCACATGGGAATCGCACATCGATCACATAATTGCCATAAGGTCTTCTCCTAAGTGAAGCGCTCATGCCACCACCATAAATACCGCTTAATTCCTCTCTCAATTTTTCAATGATCTTAATATTTAAAGCTTCAGTTAACATGTTCAGCTTTAATTCCTCTTCCTTATTATAAGCAGCTTCTCCTGTGAAGATCACATTCACACTGCTTTGTTTGGCAGCGCCTTTCTTAACGGCAAAGTCTACCACACCTTTCACGGGACGCAGGCCTACATCCGTAAATTTATTCTCTTTTTGCTTGGAAGGAAGACTTCCCAAATACAATGCCAGTAAGGGTTTGATTTTTTCAACATCTATATTGCCTACTAGCGTGAAATGCAAGCCATAAGCATTACCGAAAACTTCCTGGTAAATGGCAAAAGAACGGTCGAGATTTAATTGGTTATAGGATTCGGCTGTTTCTAATCCGCCTGCCCATGGACTATTGCCGAATTGTACCTTGCTCAAGGTATCGGCAAAATAGGCATTGGGTATAGATTTCATATTCTCTAACTGACTCTTTTGTGCTTTAACATAAGCTTGAAAAAGATCCGCATCCTTGCGTGGTGCAGTAAATTTGAGGTGTGCCAATTGTAAAAAGGTTTCCAGGTCTTTAGCACTGCTATTACCTTCCACACCTTCATCATGGGCATTGATATAAGTGCTCACACTCACCGTTTTACCGGTTAAGAATTTGCGCAATTCAACAGGCGTCATATCACTGAGGCCCATAGTTTGGGCAACTGTAGCAGCTTTCTCAGCATTCTTTTTATCCGCTAAACTATAATTACGATGCCCACCCTGGCGCCAGGCATCCATCTGAATTTCATCGTTTTTAAAATTGGTTGGCTTCAACGTAACGGTAATACCATTGCTGAAACTCAGGTCAGTAGTGCCTAAAACTGTATTTGTTTTTTGGTCGGTAATTTTTCCGGGCGTAGGTGCTTTTTTAATTAAACTGCCAGTGATCACTTTTTCTTCATAGGCTTTTACCGGAATATTTTTGGCATTTGCCACAATACTGGTTAATCCATCATTAGTGGGTAAACTGGCTTTTGATTTTTCTGAACCCAATAACAAAGCAAAAATGCCTTGTTTGGATTCGGTTTGTTTGGCAATGGCATTTACTTCAGCCAATGTAATGGTAGGCAGAATGGCTTTGATATAGGCAAACCTTCCTTCAATCCCAATCATGGGTGTTTGTTCCAGAAAATGGTTCACATATTCATTCACCAAACGGTTGGATTCTGTTTTGTCGCGGTCATTATAACCTCTTTCCGCACCTGTTAAAGTATTGGTTTTGGCACGCTGTAATTCCGACTCCAAAAACCCATATTTCTTAACAGCTTCAGCAGTTGTGATCACGGCTTCCATGGCATCTTTTACCGGTTTATCACCTGCAACTGCCAGGGAAATATAGGAACGATAACCTCTGATAAAGCCACCAAAACTGGTACTACCACCCAGGAATGGCGGATTGGCCTGTTGGGTAAGTTCATTCAACCGGAGATTGATCATTAGGTTGAAAAGACTTTCTACAATTGTTTTGCGGTAATCGCCCCAGGTAATAACGGGGGTAGATTTTTCTATAAAATTAAATACCTGAATAATATTGTAGGGTTGTTCCTTATCTGTTAAAACCATGCCTACGTTTTTCTGATGAGGTGCAATAGGAATGATTGCAGGACGAGGTCTGGGATTAACCGGGTTTTTATAAACACTAAAATGTGCTTTGATGAGCTTCTCGGCTTCGGCTGGGTCAATATCTCCTACTACCACCACACTCATCAGGTTAGGTCTGTACCAAGTTTTATAAAAACGCTTTAAGGCAGCGGGCTTAAAGTTTTTCAGGATATCGTCTTTACCAATGGGTAATCTTTTAGAATAAGCAGAGCCATTGAATAGAACAGGGTAAAACTGCTTACCCATGCGCTCACTGGCACCTTTGCCCAGGCGGGATTCTTCCAAAACAACACCTCTTTCTTTGTTGATCTCTACAGAATCGAGTAAAGCATTAAAAGCCCAGTCTTCCAAAATGGTGAATCCCTTTTCTACTTTAACGGGATCATCTGATGGTATGGGTAAAATGTAAACCGTTTCATCAAAACTGGTATAGGCATTCAGGTCGGCCCCAAATTGCACACCAATTGATTGCAGGTAATTTACCAGATCATTTTTTGGAAAATGTTTCAGTCCATTAAAATTCATGTGTTCCATAAAATGCGCCAGTCCTTGCTGGTCTTCATCTTCCAAAACAGAACCGGCATTTACTACCAGGCGTAACTGTACTTTTTTGGCAGGTAAGGCATTCTTACGGATATAATATTTTAAGCCATTGGGTAGTGTGCCTACGCGTACATTTTCATCAACCGGTAATTTCTTTTCGGGCTCAAATTGGGCTTGAAGAGAGATTTGGGAAAAGAAAAAAACGATTGAAAATAAAAAGCTGAAAAAAAAGCTTTGTTTATTCATTGGAAGGATGTTTTTTGATTGATATATATATAGTTAAATTAAGAAAATAGTAAATATAATAATGTCCATTCTTTCATTCAAAAATAAAATACCTAATTCTACTAAAAAGTTATAAGTATGTTTTTGATTTTAAAAATATTCATGGCACAATTACTTCCGATGAAGAATTTTTTCATTGAAGCTATTCGTAAAGCTTTCATTTTACTTTTGAGATTTCATCTTTGTTGATTTTAAAGCAAGGTATAATTATTGTACAGGATGTAATGCAACATTTTTCTTCCAAGCAGAAAAAATACGCCTTATAGAATCAGGAAATACATTTGATATATGTTCTATCTCAACTGAGGAAACAGGAAAACTATAGTCTCTTTTATATGAAATTCCTTTGACCACAGGGCACCCTATTTCATTACTTAAGCCCACATCCAGAAGAAAAATGGTGCCTTTTCGATTGCATTGTGCAAGAGCCTCACTACTAAATAGTTTACCTTGAAAATTCTGCACAAAAAGATATTTTGTATACCCTATGCCATTAACAGTTGTGTCGCAGACAAATCGCAAACTGTCAAATTTTATGCTTGCTGTGCGAAAAAAATTCCAGCCACCAGTCATCCCTATGCTGTCTGCCTTTGAAAATTTTTTAACAATCTCTGCTGTGTCTGAAAGGTTCCGATATTCATAAACCCAATTTCGACGCATGTCTACGAATCTATACCCAACTGTAATTGAATGGAGAGTGTCAAATGATCCCGAAATAGTTGGATGAAGCTCACTTAGTTGTGTTATACCAACACTGTCTTTATACCAAATACTATCCGAAAATAAGGCCTGTACGATCAGTTCTTTGTTTACAATACGATATGATGTTCTTGTCACTCTGAGATGTTCCTCTGTTTCATTTGAAGAATCTACATTGTAAAAAACTAACATCAGCAAAGGATAAAACAATACAAGAAATGAATTCATTAAAATAAAATTAAGGGTTTTTTTATTTGAGAATCGTCCCAGTTCCTTGAACCTGCTTTCTATTCTCAATTAAAAATCCACAAGTGGGACTAAAGTCCCGAAAAATCTATTATTTACATTTATTCCATGCTCTGAAGAGCATGGCAAAGTTTAGAAAAGCTACATTTGAAATTCCTTACTAATTCTCATACTTACTATCAAGTAAATTTAATTACCAGCTATATCCGCCTTCACTTCTGGAATTTTTTCTACAGTAACCAAATCCTCCAAATTCACATTCATAGGAAGAATACCAATCTGTACGATCGCCCTCTTACCCCTGATCTCCTTCACCTCTCCTACCTGGTAATTCTTTTTCAATTTTACCAGTGAACCAACTACTATATGCTCTTTCAGCTCCTTGTATTTAAGGTCAACTTTTTTGGCAAGTTTATTTACTACAATGGCTTCCTTCTGTTTAAAGAGCAGGGTTTGTAAATTCTTAACCACTTCATTTTTATTCTCGGCTTTTTTCCAGTCGAGCACGATCTGTTTCAACTTCCGCTCCATATCTTTCAAATAAACCAGCCTGTCTTCGGTAACACGGTTCTGGTTTTTCAAGATCTCTATTTGCTGCCGATGTCTTTCTTTGTCCAGCACAATTTCCATTTCCTTCTTCAGCTTCTCATTTTCTTTCAATAGTTTATTCAGTTCTTTTTTCTCCTTCCCTAATTCCTGTAAGTCCTGCTCGGTACTATTGAGTAAACGGTCTAATTTAAAATGGTCTTCATCCACCAGTTTTCTGGCTTTGGTAATGAGGTGTTTGGGCAAACCAATTCTTTCTGCAATCGCGAATGTATATGAGCTGCCGGGCTTTCCTACTACTAGCTTATACATGGGCAACAGATTCACCTCATCAAATTGCATCGCTCCATTAATAATGCCCTGAGTATGATTGGCCATCACTTTCAAATTGAGGTAATGGGTGGTTACAATGCCAAATGCATGACGCCTCGATAATTCTTCCATGATTACTTCTGCAAAAGCGCCACCCAGGTTGGGGTCACTGCCACTGCCCAGTTCATCAATGAAAAAAAGCGTTTTACCATTAGCCGTTTCAATAAAATATTTCATGTGCAGCAAATGACTGGAATAGGTACTCAATTCAAATTCCAGGTTCTGCGTATCGCCAATATGGATAAATAATTGTTTAAAAATGCCCATCTGAGAATCGGGATGTACGGGTACCAATAAACCACTTTGCAACATCATTTGTATGAGTCCGATGGTTTTCATCGTAACAGTTTTACCGCCAGCATTGGGACCGCTGATCACCAATATCCTGTTCTTGTCATCCAGTGTTAAGGTTACGGGTACTGTTTTTTTGCCGGATGTTTTATTGTATAAAAACAATAAAGGATGATAAGCATCCATCAGCTGAATATGAGCCCTGTCATTGATTTCCGGCAACTGACCATTCATATTCATCGCCAATTTTGCCTTGGCATGAATAAAATCAAATTCGCCGCAAATGGTCAGGTATTGTTGTAGCAATGGTGCATATACGGATAAACGGTTAGTAAGATCGCGCAGGATTCTTTGGATCTCTTTCAACTCATCACTCTCCAATGAAAAAACATCATTGTTCAGTTCAATGGTTTCTTCCGGTTCAATAAAAGCCGTTTTGCGACTATCACTTTCACCATGCAGAATACCTTTTACCTGACGCTTATGTTCAGAAAATACAGCAACTACCCTTCTGCCATTGCTAAAACTTTCATCTATATCAGCACTATAGCCGGCTTTGGCCAGTTTGCTGATCACTTTTTCAAATGCTCTGCGGAGTTCATTTCTCTTTTTGTACAAACTCATCCTGATCTTTTGCAGATCGGCCGAGGCATTGTCTTTTACATTGCCACTTTCATCCAGTATTTCATCAATCAGTTCAATAATTACTTTTTCATAATAGGAATGCTCCAGCACTTTGGAGAGAAATGGAAATGACATCCTTCTTTCCGCATCAAACCAACGAAATAATCCGGATAAATTTTCTGTCAATCTTCTAATGGGCATCCATTGTTCACCAATTAACAACGAACCCGGGATACCCAGTAATTTTAGGTCTCTGCTAATATTGAGTGTAAAATCATTCGGAAAATATTGTTGTTGTTGCAGTATCAGTTTGTATTCAAAGGATTGTTTTAAGGCAAGTTCTATATAATCCTTACGGGTATGGATCCGGAGGTTGGCTGCTTTGTCTTTGGCGTATTCAGTTTTGGCCAATTCCATGACCAATACTTTTATTTTATCAAATTCTAACTGAGAAAGGGCTGTTTCCGGGTACAAACGCATAGGGTGAAAGTCTAAAATTGGTGCAAAGGTACTACTGTAGCCATAATCTGAACAGACTGCTGTAAAACTGTTAAAGAAATCTTAGTAAATCAAAATACCGTAAGTAATGAACCAAAGTAGCGTCTTTCTGTTTGTATAATTTATCCGTATTTTTAAATAAACCTAAACCATGCGTACTTACCTGTCTTTACTGTTGCTTACATTCATGGCAACAGCTTGTGCACAGCCTAAAACAAATAATCAATTAACTACTATGCAAAATAAAAACATACCTGCAGGTGTAAAAACGGAGACTGCCACATTTGGCGAAGGCTGCTTTTGGTGTACGGAAGCTTTTTTTCAGAGATTAGATGGTGTTTATGAAGTGGTGAGCGGTTATGGCGGTGGGTTTGTTGAAAACCCAACTTACGAGCAGGTTTGCGACAAAAATACCGGACATGTAGAACTAGCTAAGATTGTATATGATCCTGCAAAAATTAGTTTTGATGAGTTGTTGGAAGTATTCTGGAAAACACATGACCCCACTACAATGGATCGTCAGGGAAATGATGCCGGACCGCAATACCGAAGTGTGATCTATTTCCATAATGATGAACAGAAACAGAAAGCTATCGCTTACAAAGAAAAATTAGATAAAAGTGGTGCCTGGGATAGTCCAATAGTTACTTTAGTGGAGCCATTTAAGAATTTTTATCCAGCTGAGAACTACCACCAGAACTATTATAATAGCAACCAAAATCAGGGCTACTGTCGCTTTGTGATTGCACCTAAGCTGGAGAAATTTGAGAAAGTGTTTAAGGACAAGCTTAAGAAGGGATAAGATTTCGAATTAACGAATTTGTGCATTAGCGAATTGGCGGATTATGAATTCGCTAATTCGCAATCCTGGTTTTTCTCAGTTCGAGGAGATTGAGGGCATTGGGATAAAACCCACTGATATTGGGTTGTACCAAATGAATGGCCATATCATACCAGATAGGAATAACGGGTGCATCATCAATCACCAATTGATCCATCTGCCGGTACAATGCATACCTGAGTGAGTCATTGTTCTCCAAAAGTCCTTTCTCATACAAAAGATCAAAAGCAGAGTTATGGTAACGGGTATAATTGGGTGGTGCCGGGTTTTTACTATAAAACATGGCCATATAGTTTTCTGCATCGGGATAATCGGCTATCCAGCTTCCCCTGAAAAATAAAGCCTGCGATTTGGCAGTTTGTTCCAGTAATAAACTTTTCTGAATAATTTCTACCTGAATTGGAATGCCCACTTCTTCCATTTGTTTGGCGGCAAAACTGGCTATATCTGCATAAATGCTAACGGTTAACAAGGTGATGGGGTTTAATCCTTTACCATCCGGAAATCCGGCTTCTTTCAATAATTTTTTTGCCTTAGCAGGGTCATAATGATAACCCTTAACAAGTTCTGTGTTTCTGGAAGGCAATCCACCCGGCACAAAGCCGGCTTCGGCTGCAATGCCAATAGAATTGCGCATGTACATCATTAATTGTTTTCGGTTGATAGCATAATTCATTGCCTGACGCACTGCTTTGATACGTAAGGTTGATGCTTTCACCAATGGATTGTTTTCATCAACCATGATGCCAAAATATTCTGTATTCAGATAGGGGTATTTATGCAATAAGATCTTATTCTTCCACTGCGGCCTGAGTTCTCCTTTGCGGGATAATAATTCGTCTTTGAAGGAGGGGTCGATATCATTCACAAAACTTAATTGCCCTTGTCTGAATTGCAGAAACTCGGTTGCCTTATTATCAAAAAAACTCACTTTGATGGCATCCAAATAAGGTAATGATTTGCCGGCTGCATCTTTTTCCCAATAGTTTTCGTTCTTATGCAGGATCATGGCTTCTCCTTCATCCCAGGAAACCAATTTAAATGGACCGGTACCACAAGGGTGACGTCGAAAATCCTTGCCATATTTCTCCACTACTTCTTTGGGCACAATGCTGCAATACTGCATACTCAATATGCCTAAAATGGGGTGAAAGGGTCTTAATAACCTGAGCTGAAAAGTTGTATCATCCAATGCAGTAAAGGGTTGTATGCTATCTACCCTGTTATTGAAAATCCATCCCCCACTACTGGCGGTTTGCTTATCAATGATGCGTAAAAAACTATACACAACATCAGCCGCATTCATAATTCTGCCTTTGCCACCAGGAAACACTTCATGATCCTGAAATTGAATATGGTTGCGTAAATGGAAGGTATACACAAGTCTATCCTCACTTAATTCCCAGCTTTTGGCAACTGAACTAACAATATTCAGATTACTGTCAATTTCCACCAGTGTATTGTATAGTTGGTGAATAGGCCACATAATTGACTGGTTTTTGGCAAAAGCAGGATCCAAAGAAGCGATGCCGGTAGCTTCATTATAATAAAATACCTGTTTGTTTTTATTTTCTTTTATTTCACAGGAATGCAATGCTATTAAACAACAAATACTTAAAAAACACAATGAAGTATTATGTTTGCCGGGTAAGAAAGGAATTAGGTTAATCTTCACATTCATGCAACCCGAATATCATAATTTTAAACAATGATGACAAAATTCAATTGGCTGTTCTTATTTATTTTGGCATTTTCTACACGAGCTAACGCTCAATTAGGCCCTATCACAAAACCATTTACCCATGCTGATACATTAAGAGGTAGTATCTCTCCGGAAAGAGCCTGGTGGGATGTAATGCATTATTCTATTCTGGTTACTCCGGATTTTACATCAAAAACCATCCAGGGTAAAGTAGATATCCGATTTAAAGTATTGGGTACAGGAAAAAAGATGCAGATTGACTTGCAACAACCTTTGGTATTAACCAAAGCCTATTTAGGAGATCAGAAACTAACTTATACCCGTGAAGGAAATGTTTACTGGATCGATTTGCCGGTTGTGCCTAAAAAAGGCAGTATACAAACACTGGCATTGGCATATAGTGGTGCTCCGGTTGTTGCAGTAAGACCTCCATGGGATGGTGGCTGGATCTTTAAAACAGATGAGAAGGGTCGTCCATGGATGAGTGTTGCCTGTCAGGGTTTGGGCGCAAGTGTTTGGTATCCCTGTAAAGACCACCAAACTGATGAGCCGGATAGTGGCGCGAATTTGATGATCACAGTGCCTGATACTCTGGTAGCAGTGGGTAATGGCAGATTGATCAGTAAAACCAGTTTCTCTCCCGGAACCCTCACTTACAATTGGTCTGTGGTTAACCCGATCAACAACTACAATATCATTCCTTACATCGGTAAATATGTAAACTGGCACGAAACTTTTAAAGGCGAAAAAGGCAGTTTGGATTGCGACTATTGGGTACTGGATTATGAATTGGAAAAAGCTAAAGAGCAATTTAAACAGGTACCATTAATGCTTCAGTGTTTTGAACATTGGATGGGGCCTTATCCATTTTACGAAGATGGGTATAAACTGGTGCAGTCACCACATTTGGGCATGGAACATCAAAGTGCCGTGGCTTATGGCAATAAATTTATGAATGGATATTTGGGAAGAGATTTATCCGGTTCAGGATGGGGATTGAAATGGGATTTCATTATTGTGCATGAAAGTGGGCATGAATGGTTTGCCAATAATATCACCAGTAAAGACCTGGCTGATATGTGGATACATGAAGGATTTACCAATTATTCAGAAACATTGTATACAGAATGTCAGAGTGGTTTGCAGGCTGGCAATGAATACAATTATGGATCAAGGTCAGGTATCAGCAATGATGTGCCCATTATTCCTGCTTATGGTGTAAACAAACAGGGAAGCGGGGATATGTATCCCAAATCTGGCAATATGTTACATAGTATCCGGCATGCGATGCATGATGATGCGAAGTTCCGGAGCATGTTGCGTTTTCTCAATAAGAAATTCTACCACCAAACCGTTACCACAGAAGACATTCAGCAAGTAATGAGCGAATATTTTGGAGCACCGCTCAACAAGATCTTCGATCAGTATTTGCGCACAACTCAGGTTCCGGTTTTTGAATATTATGTTGCCGAAAATGAATCTGCCTTATATTTTCGCTATACAAATTGTGTGGATGGTTTTAATCTGCCCCTTTTTCTCAAAACAGATAAGGGTGAAATGATCTTAGGACCAGAGTCTAAAAAATGGAATAAGGCAGTATTTAAAGCAGAAAACACCGTTACTGTTTCATTTAACGATTTGGAAAATGCCTATTATATTAAGTTAAAACAGCTCACAACAAAACCTGTTTTGTAAAGCGTTAAACAAGTATTTATTTCCAATGGGTAGTATTCGAAAACAGACCATCATTTCCAGTTTATTGGTTTACCTCGGTTTTCTGATCGGTTTGGTAAATATGTATTTCTATACCACCACTACCCCATTTGGTTTTTACCTGGAAGGAAATGTTTTTACGCCCAGTCAGTATGCCCTTACACGTATCTTCTTTGATTTTGCACAGATCATGTTTGCCTTTGGTTCGCTTGGCGTAATTCCGGTGATCTATAAATTTTACCCTTATTACAAGGATAACCTGGAAGAAAAAAATATTGACCTGATCAGTTGGGCTTTGTTGGCCTCATTCATCGGTTTCATCATAGTATCTATTGGAGGTTGGTATTTCGAACCATTGTTTGTTAGAAAATTCTCTGCCAATTCGCAACTGGTGGTTGATTATTATTTCTGGCTTTTCCCATTTGCTATGGGTATGCTTTTCTTTTCTGTAATTGAAAGTTTTTGCTGGGCTGTAAACAAATCCGTCGTTTCTAATTTTCTGAAAGAAACCTTTCTGCGCATCCTTACCACCTGTATTATTTTATTGTATTATTTTAAGTTCATTAGTTTTTCGGTATTCATTTATCTTTTTGCTTTTCAGTATTTAGTGGTATTCATGGTTTTGTTAATTTACTTATACCGTACCGGTCATTTATATATCAATTTCAAGATTAGTCGTGTTACCCTTAAGTATTGGAAAAAATTGCTTGGCATGCAATCGCTAATTTTTGGCGGCACCATTATTGCAGCCATTGCCGCCACCATCGATAGCCTGATCATTGCCAGTATTAAAGGCCTTACGGCAACTGGTATTTTTGTATTTGCGCAATATGCTGCTAATCTGATACAAGTGCCGCAAAGAAGTATCCAGGCTATTTCAGCTGGTGTTTTATCGAGGGCCTGGAAAGACAAGAATTACAAAGAGATCAGTCGTATTTACCAGCGTTCCTGTATTAATTTATTATTGATGGCGCTGTTTATTTTTGGTAATATTTGGCTCAATGTAAAAGATGGCATGGAAGTATTGCATATTCAAAAAGACTACTCTCAGGGATTGGGTGTTTTGTTTATTTTAGGTTTGGTAAGAATTGTGGATGCAGGAACTGGATTAAATGCCATGGTGATCAATACTTCCACTTTCTGGCGTTTTGATTTTTATAGCGGGGTTGTTTTATTGGCATTCCGACTACCGCTAACTTATTACCTGATCAAAAACTATGGGATCATTGGTTCTGCTTTTGCAGAGCTTACTGCGTATTCTATTTATAATTTTATTCGTTTCGAGTTTTTAAGAAGGAAGTTCAAGATGCAACCCTTCAATCTCAAAACCTTGTATTCATTGTTATTGGCTGTAGCTGCTTTTACTTTTTCCTATTATGCTGTAAAAAATATTCATGGATGGCCTGGACTAATTCTGCGAGCAGGATCTTTCTCACTCATTATGGCAGCCGGTATATTCTATGGAAAACTAACCCCTGATGCAGGGCAGTTGTATGATAATTTGTTGAAAAGACTCAAGAGAGGAAGTTAAAGGTTAATAGTTAAAAGTTAACCAACTTTTGTGGTATTAAACTAGTTTAAAATTTACTGTGCCCTTGTGCCTTTGTGTGCAATTATTTTTCGCACACAAAGGCACAAGGGCACGGTTGTTTTTAATTTATTATGCTATTTGGGAATTAATATCATTTTGTATTGATTATTTATTTAATCAACACAACACTTTAGCTAATGTTCTACATCCACTATTAACTTTTAACTATTAACTCAATTCTTAACTCTCCCCGCCCCTCTATACCTCGGCTGCCAGTATTTGT
>CALRUV010000059.1:0-16606 GCA_943371455.1 Chitinophaga pinensis
CTGCTATACATACTTTGTATATTTGATAGTAGCCAACAGTGTTTCAAATTTATTGCTTCAAACAAATATCCCGCTATGCCAATATTTTTTTCCCGGTATAAATTTGTCATTTTACTTACGATCTTTTCTGTTTGTTTACTGGGAAGTAAAAACAAAGAATACCAAAACAATCCGTCAGAAAAAAACTGGATCTCATTATTCAACGGCAAGGACATCAACAACTGGATCGTTAAAATACATCACCATGAAACAAGCGAAAATTATGGTAACACTTTTCGGGTAGAAGATAGCATGATCAAAGTGCGATACGACAAATACGAAAACTTTAATGAGCAGTTCGGGCATTTGTATTTTAAGCAGCCCTTCTCCTATTATCATTTGAAATATGAATACCGTTTTACTGGTGAGTGGAGAAAAGATGCACCATCGTATACCATTCTTAACAGTGGCGTTATGTTCCATTCGCAGGATCCGCGAACCATGCCGAAGGAACAGGATTGGCCTATCTCTGTAGAAATGCAATTATTGGCCGGACTGGATGATGGTAAACCACGCCCCACCGGCAATATGTGTTCGCCGGGAACCAATATTGTTTACAAGGGATTATTTGATACCAGACATTGCATTAACTCCAGTTCCAAAACCTATCTGCCCAGTGCCGGATGGATACAAGCTGAACTGATCGTACTGGGTGATTCGCTCATCACGCATATCATTAATGGAGATACTGTTTTGCAATATTCAAAACCACAAATAGGTGGAGGTGTGGTTAACCGTAATGATCCGTTGCAAAAAATAGATGGCAAAATATTGGACCGAGGTTTTATTGCATTACAAAGCGAAGGGCAGCCCATTGATTTCAGGAATATTAAACTCTTGAATCTGGAAGGATGTATGGAGAAAGGATCAAAGAATTACAGAACTTATTTTGTTAAGCATAATTCGATCCTCTGTAAATAATGGATGAATCAAACACTTTAGTTAATTGAATCTCATTATATCATAGGTAAAGAAAAAGCTATAAAAAAAATTACGCTACACCCTCAACCCTCGCTTTCCATTTTACCAGATTCACCCCTTTAAAGATCAACCATAAGCTAATAGACAATTCGCCTACAAATGGCGGAAGTAAAATAAACATGGACATTTTAGCAAATAATGAAGGCGAAAGGATCATCAGAAAACTGTTGACCAGGTAACAAACCCCAGCAATCTGCACCATTACCCCAAGGATCTTTGGCAGATAACCAGAACGGATGATCAGGTAACCATCGATCAAACATTCAAAACCAAAAAAGATCAGTCCTATCCCAAAGCCATAATTGTGTGCCTTGATAGAAAGATAGGACCATGCCTGTAACTGCTCGGTGGTAAAGGCTTTCAAGTAATCTGAATTCTCCAATAACAATGGCATTACCATATTCATTTTATTGGCTACAAGCACAGCCGTTTGAATCATCCCAAACATAACGGCCAAAATGGCGAGGTCTTTGTTTATGGGTTTTAATAATTTATAGTACACTATAGCCACAATCAAATCACAAACATGCATCAACAAATCACCGGTGATGCCGATGCGCCATAATAAAGGCGATGCAGCAATATTGGCCACCGTTGCAGCCGGATTACCGGATACCACCATTTTTTGTCTGATAAACAATTCGCCACAAGCGCCGGCAATGATGATGAAGAGATAGGCAATACCTCCTATTCTGGCAAAGAGTTGCGGGGAAGTTTGGGTGTTGGAGTTAGTCATGGTGTATTAAATATTAACGTATTGTGCAATTGAGATATATCATTTCTCTGCGAATACTCTGCTACTCTGCGGCTCCGCGGTGAAAAAAACGTTGAATTTTAGCCAACTCGCTTAAACCAGACAGTTCTTTTCACCGCTAAGAACAAGAGGTGCAGAGAAATCGCAGCGTTTTTTTACTAAAACATGGTTATAATAA
Organism: Chitinophaga pinensis; assembly: GCA_943371455.1. Classification (GTDB taxonomy): domain Bacteria; phylum Bacteroidota; class Bacteroidia; order Chitinophagales; family Chitinophagaceae; genus Sediminibacterium; species Sediminibacterium pinensis_J. The sequence continues at coordinate 1,953 of CALRUV010000059.1, forward strand.
TAGCACTACACATTAAATATAAAGCTTTCGTTGGGTAAGCAGATTCTATTGTTGGGTTGTTTTGATAAGCGGTAAGATCATTATTTATTGGGTTAGCCACCGGGAATTTTAATGAGCAGAAAGAAATACATTTATAGTATTGAAAGCAAACACCCATGAAAAAAGCGATCTTATTTTTTTCTTTCTTGATCTTGATCAGTACAACTGCCCTTGCTACATTAGAGAACCCTGCTAGCTGGACCTTTGAAGCAAAAAAACTGGGACCTAAGGTTTATGAACTACATATCAAAGCAACGATTGATCCTTTCTGGCACTTGTATGCGCAGGAAGCTGGTGAAAAGTTGATGAATACGTTGATCAGTTTTACCCCCAACCCCATTATAAAAACTGATGGAAAGGTTATGGAATTAGGAACCCTGAAAAAAGAAAATGACCCCTACCTGAAACTAACCCTCAACTATTATTATAACCAGGTTGATTTTGTACAAAAAATATATTTACGTTCACTAGCAAATACAACAGTGAAAGGGATGGTTACCTATGTTGTTTGTAATGATAAGGATGGGCATTGTTTACCTACCAAGAAAGTGCCGTTTAGTATTTTGATTGATGCTAAGTGAAATGGATTCTTACATAGGGTGCAAAATGAATATCGAATATCGAACAAGGAATGTCGAATGTCGAAGTGAATGTTGAATTTTTTATGAAAACGAAAGGAAAGTGATCAATCAAAAACAGCTCGACTTTATGCGAGAACCGCGGAGTCCTCTGCGAGAGACATCCGCGGGGAACTGTCTGTTTATGAAAGACCCTTCGAAGAATGAAGGTGGACTTGTCCGCCGAAGCCCAGCGTAGGCGGAAAGGGAATATCTAATATCGAACAAGGAATGCCGAATGTAGAATGGAATTTATAGGTTTATTGACGAAGGCAGGCTTCTCAGCCGAAACTAAGCAAAGGTTATAGAAGGCTATGCTTTTTTAGGTTTTAGCTTTGTTTTATCAAGGTATTCTTGTAATTGATCGAATGTCATGCCTTTGATGTCGTTAGAAATCTTAATCTTGATTTCCCTGAAAGTCTTTACGGTATCAAACTCTTTTAAAATTTTATTCTTGGTTTTCATTATTCACAATTTCTTTTGGTGAATGTATTTCTAATGTACCGTGTCCTAAGCGTAAATTTATGGAATTATATCCACGAATCCTATACACGTTAACGATATGCTTGAAATTCCAGCTAACCAACATATCAACTTTATTTAACGTCGCAGTTGCAATATGGATACAGTCGTCTAAGCTTGTTTCGCCAACAACATTTTCATTTACATAAGTTTGAGCGAGTTTAAAGGCTTCTGGTGTTACTAAAACCTTTTCTTTAACATCCTCCGAAAGAGTTTCAAAGAAATCTCTCACCCGTTCTGGTGCATTCGTTAATTCGCTCTCTGTCAAGTTGGAATATATGCACTTGATTTGGCGTAGATTCACTTTTTCAAATAGTAATGTAGTTTCCTCTTCGAATTCTATATCAAAGAGACCACCAAAAACAGATGTATCAAAATAAAAACGCTGTTGCATCTATATAAAGTTAGAAAATTTGATCTATAAGTCAAATTATTAAGGCTATCGAAACGCTTGAGCTCAACACTTATATATATTCAACCCGTTAACCAAAAAATGCATAATTCCACCAACATATGCCAGCTTTACGCATATGCTTAAAATCAACCTCAAAAATAGATCTATGCTTTATCCGAGCTGCCCTTACATATCAAATTGACCAAATAAAAAACAACATAACAGCCAGAAAAAGCTAGCAATCCAATTGTATTAAACCACAGGTCCTCCGGATCAAAACGACCATGTATCCTTACTTGAAAGAATTTATTGGAATAAGCCTGTGCATATTCGATTATTGCTCCAAATAGAAAGAGGAATATAAAAATGATAAGATGCCTTATGGGCATTTTTTTCGCAAATAAAATATTCAAGAATGCTGCCGCAAAGAAATAAAAAGCTGCATGCAATTCCTTATCATAATGACGGAATACCCTGGGAAGTTTTAGCATAAACCCAATAATGGCTATCCCAAAACAGAAGATAACCAGTACTGTTTTGGTTGATTTATGCAAGTTCCATTCCATGAATTCATGTTATTTTAATTAATACTAATATATACCTGTTTGCACTCCCATTCTTATTCCAGACTTTCAGAGACGCTTTTTCCCTTCGTTTTTCTTTTATTGAAACAGCTATTTCGATAAGAGAAAAACGGAGGAAAGAAGAAAAAAAGAAAAACATAGAGCTCAAGCAAAAGCAGTTCACATACAAAACATCCCTCCAATAGCCCAAAACCGTCCGCCGTTTACTTCCCCATTAACAGCAAATGCATCAAAAAGATTACACAGATAATTATGCTACCAATCAAACCCGATGGCCATTTTATCAAATTCAGACCCACCCGAATAATTAACAGTGGCTACCCATAATAAAATAAGCGCCAGCAATAAACTAAATAGAATGGAATGCTTTTAATCATTTTTAAAAGTAAATGATTAAGAAATACAAGTCCAAAAAAAATGACGAAGTAACTACACTTCGTCATTCGATATTCCTCTGTTCGATATTCGACATTCCTAGAGCGCTCGCTCTATCCCCAATTCCAATCCCCTCAGTTCTGCCAGTCCGCGCAAACGACCAATTGCCGTATAACCAGGATAGGCTCCTGATTTTTTAAGGTCGTCGAGCATCTGGTGTCCATGATCTGGACGCATGGGTATGGAAATATTTCTGCGCTTTTGTACTAGTACTATTTCTTTAACCACCGCATACATATCTACATCACCATCCAGGTGATCAGCTTCAAAGAAATTACCATCGGCATCTCTTTTTGTGCTACGCAGGTGAAGGAAATGAATATAATCGCCTAATCTTTTTACCATACCGGGCAAATCATTATCAGGCCGCACACCAAAGGAACCGGTACAGAAACAAAATCCATTGGCTGGTGATGCAACAGCAGCACGCAGATCATTGGCATCTTCTTCAGTACTCATGATGCGTGGTAAACCTAACACAGAATAAGGCGGATCATCCGGATGGATAGCCATTTTTAAACCCAATGATTCGGCAACAGGTACTACTTCTTTTAAGAAATAGAAAAGATGTTCTTTCAGTTTTTTCCTGTCGATGCCTTCATATTTTTTTAGTGCATCAAAAATTTGTGCGGGTGTAAATTGTTCGCGACTACCAGGCAAACCTAATAAAGTGTTTTTACACAAAAGGTCTTTGTCTTCCTGCGACATCTCTGCCAGTTTCTTCTTACCTCTTTCTATCTCATCTGCTGTATAATCTTTTTCAGCTCCCGGTCGCTTTAATAAAAAAAGATCGAATGCAATGAATGCTGCTTTTTCAAAGTATAGGGCCCTGCTTCTATCGGGCATTTCATAAGAAATATCCGTGCGAACCCAATCGAGGATTGGCATGAAATTATAAGTAACTACTTTTAGTCCGCAGGCTACTACATTGTGCAGACTCACTTTATATTTCTCGATCCATTCCTGAAAATTACCGTACTGTCTTTTGATGTCTTCATGAACTGGGAGGCTTTCGATCACGGTCCAGGTCATGCCGGCAGCTTCTATCAAAGCCTTGCGCTTGTTGATTTCTTCTACAGTCCAGATTTCTCCTACAGGGATCTGGTGCAGGGCTGAAACTACGCCTGTGCAGCCTGATTGACGTATATCCCAAAGGTCAACCGGATCTTCGGGACCATACCAGCGCATTGTGTGGTGCATTGCCATATAATTACATTTTCATTTTTAATCTTCTTGAACAAACCTAAAAATATTGCCACAGACCTGCCTGCCGGCAGGCAGGTTACACAAATTTACACAGATATTCTGCGAAATCGTTGGCGATATAATTGATTACCAGAATATGGTGTATAGAGCTGTTAAAATGCCAAATACAATTAAGACACCTACGGTGAAGGCAGGACTTAATTTAAACATAGACCGATCAACTTCCAACCCATTGGTTTTTACACCACGTTTATTTTCTATCAAACTAATGATTACCATACCTACAATACATAGTACGAATACAAAACCCATTCTATCAAGGAATGGTATTTCGTAAATACCTCCATCTGCTTTGGCTGCATAACCCATAGGTTCTAAAAATGCGAGGTCCATGAATTTTGGCAGGAACTTGAAAAAGATAGAGAATAAGAATCCACCAACGGTTGCAAACAATGCAGCATTGGATGTAGTTTTTTTCCAGAAGAAGCCGAGAATGAACATGGCAAAAATACCGGGAGAAACAAAGCCTGTATATTCCTGGATAAATTCAAATCCACCTTTTTTGTCGATACCCATGAAAGGTGCAATTATTACACCAATGATCAATGAGGCAAGCACTGCTATTTTTCCAACCAAAACCATCTTCTTTTCACTAGCATCGGGATCAATTTTTTTCTTGTAAATATCTAAGGTAAAAATGGTGGCAATACTATTGGCTTTTCCGGCAAGGGAGGCAACAATAGCAGCCGTTAAAGCTGCAAAAGCAAGACCTTTTAAACCTGGTCCCAGCAGGTTCAACATGGTTGGATAGGCATTATCCTGAACGATCTCCCCATTCAATTTCATTTCTTCCTGAAAGCCGCCATTCTGGTACAATACAAATGCTGCAATACCCGGTAATACTACTATTACAGGCATTAATAGTTTAAGAAAGGCAGCAAATAAAATACCACTTCTGGCTGTTTTTAAATCTGCACCCAATGCACGTTGCGTGATGTATTGGTTGCATCCCCAATAGTTTAGGTTAACGATCCACATACCCCCTACTAAAACAGTTAAACCCGGAAGACTGATGAAATTTGGATTATCCGGTTTCAGGATCATATGAAAATGATCATCTGCTTTATCAGTCAATAATCTTAAACCATTGAGAACGCCTGTTTCGCCAAATTTTTCTGCTACCAATGTTAGGGCAAGATAAGTTGTAGCCAATCCACCCACGATCAGAAAGAATACCTGGATCACATCTGTATAACCGATCACCTTCATCCCACCTAATGTGATGATGATGGCAAATAAGGCAAGAAAAACCATACATAGATAAATAGGCAATCCGGAAATTGCATGAATGGCCAATGCCCCTAAATACAAGATTGATGTAAGGTTTACCACCACATATAATAATAACCAGAACACCGCCATAATCATAGCTACTGTTCCATTATACCGCTGGTTCAAAAATTGCGGCATGGTATAGATCTTATTTTTCAAGTAAACCGGAATGAAGAAGATGGCCACGATCATTAGGGTTGCGGCTGCCATCCATTCGTAAGTAGAGATGGCCAATCCCATTTTAAAACCATTACCACTCATGCCGATCATTTGCTCCGCAGAAATATTAGAAGCGATCAAAGAAGCACCGATAGCCCACCAGGTCAACGATCCTTCTGCCAGAAAATAATCATGAGAAGCAGTTGTACTGGCTTTCTTCTTGCGCCGATATACCCAATAACCATAAGATGCAACAATGATAAAATAACAAAGGAAAACAATGTAGTCTGCGGTTTGCAATGATTTCATAAGGCAAGGTTTGGGTTTGGAGTTTGAAGTTTTGGGTTTTGAGGTTTGGGTTTTGAGGTTCAGGTCATTTCGAATGAAGCGCAGCGAAATGAGAAATCTTACTCATCATAATTACGCTTACACAATCAAAAACTGATTGCAATTGTCAAGTTACTTATAATACATTTCATTCCACCTTAATTCATTTTTAAATTGGTGGATCTTTGTTTCCTTATCAATCAGTACCAATTCTACATTGGCCATCTCTGCAAAGTCTGAAAGGTGTTCTGCTGTTAGGTTCTGGCTATAGCAGGTATGGTGTGCACCACCAGCCAGTATCCACGCAGCACAGCCTGTATGCATATTGGGATAAGGCTTCCATAGCACACGCGCAACAGGTAGTTTGGGCATGCTTTGCATGGCGGCAACTGCAATTACCTCATTTACCAATAAACGGAAACGGTTACCCATATCAACCATGGATGCATTGATGGCTGTACCTGGCGCAGAATTAAAGACCAATCGAACAGGATCAGCTTTTCCTCCAATACCTAATGGATGGATTTCGCAACTGGGCTTGGCTTCGGCAATACTTTCGCAGATCTCCAGCATATGGCTTCCCAAAACCAAACGATTATCCGGATTAAAATGATAGGTATAATCTTCCATAAAACTATTACCGCCTTTTAGTCCACTGCCCATCACTTTCATGGCACGCACCAGTGCAGCTGTTTTCCAGTCGCCTTCTGCAGCAAAACCATATCCCTTGGCCATCAGCCTTTGTGCAGCAATACCAGGTAATTGTACCAGTCCGTGCAAATCTTCAAAAGTATCTGTAAAGCCTTTAAAATTACCGTCTTCCAGAAATTGCTGGATACCTATTTCAATTTTAGCGGCTTCGCGCAAGGCACTTCTTTGAGAACCATTTTTCTGCAATGTTTCGGTTAGTGAATAAGCAGCATCATATTCCTCCACCAGCCTGTCTATTTGCTTATCGGTAGTTTGGTTGATCACTTTTACCAGATCACCCATACCATAAGTATTGACACTGTAACCAAATTTTATTTCTGCTTCTACCTTATCTCCCTCTGTTACGGCCACATTGCGCATATTATCGCCAAACCTTACAAAACGTGCCGACTGCCAATCATGCCAGCCAGCGGCAGCCCTTGTCCAGCCATTTATTTTTTCGAGCGATTCAGCATCCTGCCAATGCCCTACCACCACTTTTCGATTGAGGCGCATACGACTGGCCATAAAACCAAATTCACGGTCGCCATGGGCCGACTGGTTAAGGTTCATAAAATCCATATCAATAGTTGCCCAGGGAATATCTCTGTTAAACTGTGTATGAAAATGCAACATGGGTTTACTGAGTGCTTTCAAACCAGCTATCCACATTTTGGCAGGCGAAAAAGTGTGCATCCATACAACGATACCGATACAATCCTTATCTGCATTGGCTTCCATGCAAACAGCATAAATTTCTTCTGCCGTTTTTACAACCGGTTTATAAATAACTGAAACCGGAATTTGTGCCGAATCATGCAAAGAAGCACTGATTGTTTTTGAATGTTCTGCCACCTGTTGCAAGGTTTCTTCTCCATACAGGTGCTGACTGCCTGTAATGAACCAAACCTGCAATTTTTTTAGATCTATCATCACTGAAAAATTAATGTATTATTTAGCTATAATTTCTATGTCGGTAATTTTTGTTGGAAACCATACCATCATTTCACCCTTACCCCTGTTTGCCCAACTGTAATAGGGTATAGCAGTAAAGTTTTGTTCAACAGTTTGAATAGATGCTGCGCCTGTAATTTTTACAACCGGCACATTCGATTGCAGAACAGTGATCCCATTTAATAACTCAGGTTTAAATGTACTGGTAAATTGTGAAGTAGGAGGCACCACAATATTGGCGGCTCTTCCTTCATTATCTACCCATTCGGCACAATAAATAATGGGACCTCTCTGCAGGGCTGTTTTGCCTTTGTCTTCTACAAGATTTTCATTGGCCAATACTTTTTTTACTTCCATGGGTAGCATCATTTGTACTACATCATTCATTTTCCATGTGCGGGTAATTTGTGCATAGCCATTTTTAACCTGATAAGTTACCGGAATGCCATTTACTTTGATGACAATATCATTATCAGATTTATTTTCAAAATGGTAGAGTGTTGTTGGCATAGCCTGATTAGCCGCCCATCCGGGTATACGCAGATCTAATGTGAAAGCAATAGTAGATGCCGGATCTATTTTAAATGACAGATCACCATTCCAGGGATAAGTATTTTGTTGGCTGATATTGACTGTTGTTTTACCAAAGTTCAATGCTGCATTGCCTGCAATAAAAAGATTGACAAATAAATGTTCGTCTTTCTGTGCATATACATAACCGGGAATAGAAGGCATAAATCGGGCTACATTGGTTGGACAGCAAGAACATTCAAACCATCCTGAGCGCGACTGTTCCATATCATTATGCTGAAAATGACCGGTAGCCTGCATGGCATTGGTATAGAAAAAAGATTTACCATCTAGGCCAATGCCGGAGATGAGTCCGTTATACAATACTTTCTCCAACACATCCATGTATTTAGATTCGCCGTGTAATAAAAACATACGGTAGTTCCAGTAAACATTGGCTATGGCTGCACATGTTTCATTGTAAGCAGTGACATTGGGCAATTCATAATTTTTACCATAACGTTCTCCATCACCAATGGCACCTACCCCACCCTGCACATACATTTTCTTCTCCACCATATTGGTCCATATTTTATCAATGGCTTGCAGCAGACTATCATCGCCTGTAAGTGCCGCTATATCTGCCACTGCGGCATAAAGGTATCCTGCACGAACGGCGTGGCCTTCGGCTTCTGTTTGCTGCACTACGGGCTTATGGTCTTGCCAGTAAGCGCCATTTTTCCAGGGATCTTTGCTTTTGGTGTCGTATCCGTTATAGTGCCCCCTTTCTTCCACAAAGAATTTAGCAGCAGAGAGGTATTCTTTTTTTCCGGTGATGCGGTATAATTTAACCAGTCCCATTTCAATTACTTCATGACCGGGTGCCACATGTTTTTTATCTGTTCCAAAAACAGAACAAACGAGGTCGGCATTTTTTAAAGCAATATTGAGGAGGTTTGTTTTTTTAGTAGCCAAATAATGTGCTGCAGCAGCTTCGTAAAGATGCCCGGCATTATACAATTCATGGCTCATTTCTCTTTCCTTTTCCCATCTTTCTTTACCACCCCAGGGATGAACTGTTAAAGGATTAATGGTTCTGGATGTATAGAGATAGCCATCGGATTCCTGTGCATTACTTATGATGGTGATCATCAAATCAACATAGGCATCCAGTTTGGGATCGGGATATTGTGCTAATGAGAAAGCAGCGCCTTCAATGGTTTTATAAATATCCGTATCATCAAAGGGATATTTAGTGCAAAATTTTCCGGTCTTAGTAGCTGCATAAATAAAATTATTTACCCTGCCGGTACTTTCGCACCTAGCAAAGGATGCAGGAATGGTAATGGATCTATTGGTTTCCATTCTAGGCAGCCAGAACTTGTCCGTTAATTTTACTTGTGTAAAATCAACAGGTTGTATGCTATAATCTTTCTGTTGGGCCTGCAGGCTGCAGACTGCCATCATTATTACTATTAAGAAAATATTTCGCATATCAATTATTTTACAGAAAAGCGATAAACAGTTACCTGGTGGTATTTTTTACCTGGCTCTAAAGTAGTACTCGGAAATGTTGGCTGGTTAGGACTATCTGGAAAATGCTGTGTTTCCATACAGAAAGCTGCATGCTTACCATATACTTTTTGGTTCTTACCGGTAAGCTTTCCATTCAGAAAATTTCCTGTATAAAACTGCAATCCGGGTTCTGTTGTAAAAACTTCCATGAAACGTCCGCTTACTGGATCATGGGCACTGGCAACTTTTTCTAAAACTTCCGCATCTTTATTAAGCACCCAGTTATGATCATAGCCTCCTTTTACTGAATCAATTTCTTTACCTACTGCTTTGGCCGATGTAAAATCCATCGGTGTTCCTTTTACATCCGGCAATTTACCATTTGGTATCAGCAAACTGTCAACGTCTGTATATTTATCTGCATTGATCATGACTTCATGTTGCAAAATATCTGCTGACTTACCTGCTGATAAATTAAAATATGCGTGATTGGTCAAATTTATTGGAGTGGGTTTATCGGTTGTTGCTGCATATTCAATTTGCAAGGCATTGTCAGCACGTAGTGTATACACAACAGTGATAGCAAGGTTTCCGGGAAAACCCTGGTCGCCATCTTTACTGGTGTATTCAAGCTGAATGGTACTATCGCCGGGCAGTTTGGTTGCTTTCCATAAAACCTTGTCTAATCCGCGAACACCGCCATGCAACATATTGCCATTATTGTTGAGTGTAAGCTGATAGGTTTGGTTATTCAACACAAACTTTCCTTTACCAATTCTGTTTCCATAACGACCGATCAGGCATCCGATATAAGGATTACCGGTTTGCAAGTAACCACTCAATGAATCGAATCCTAATATCACATCTCCTTTAACCTTATCCTTATCAGGCGTAATTAAACGTGTAAGTGTGCCGCCATAATTCAAGATACTCACTTCCATACCGGAAGGATTGGTTATGGTGTATTCCGCTACTGCTTCATTTTCAAAAACACCGAATGGTTTTTCAGTCAGTTGGTATTGCATGGTTTCCTTTTTTGTATCAGTTGTGGAATTGTTACAAGCAATAAAAAGGGTAATTAGTGTTACAAAAGCAAAAGCAGTATTTTTTTTCATGGCATCAATTTAGCAATTGTTTCAAAATTTTTATTGACCGTAATAACTATCCGGTCCGTGTTTTCTTTCAAAATGTTTTTTAATGAGGGATTCTTTTAACCTGGGTGCTGAAGGATTAATTTTTTCGGTAAGCAATGCCATTTCCGCAATGCCTTCTAATACTGCACTATTATAAACCGCTTTTTCGGGCGTTTTGCCCCAGGTAAATGGCGCATGACTGCCTACCAGCATCATTTCTACTTCCTCGTAATTCAGTTTTCTTTCTTTAAAACAATTGAGAATTTGGATACCTGTTTCATACTCATAATTTCCTTGGATCATCTTATCACTCATAGGAGGTGCACAAGGAATGTCAACAGTAAGATGGTCTGCATGGGTAGTGCCAAAAATGGGAATATCTCTATGCGCCTGTGCCCAGGCTGTTGCATAGGTAGAATGTGTGTGTACGATGCTTCCTATATTTTTCCAATGTTTGTATAAAACTGCATGTGTTAATGTATCGGAAGAAGGTCTCAGATCGCCGCTAATTTTGATGCCATCCAAAGAAACGATCACCATTTTTTCAACAGTCAATTCTTCATAAGGAATACCAGAGGGTTTGATGGCAAAAACACCCAGGCTTCTATCCACTACACTTACATTGCCAAACGTAAACAATACCAGGTTTAACTTTGGCAATTGCATGTTGGCATGATAAGCAGCTTCTTGGATATGTTGGTACTTCATATGGTTGCAATCATTAAGGTAGGGAATACGGCTTACCCTTACAAATTAGTTTCTTGTTCAATAAAATTACCCAGGCTTTCATATTTCCGGTACCTTTTCTCATACAAGGAAACCCTCGCTGCATCTGGGAAATAGGTTGTTTCAAAACCTTGCCCCATTGCTTGCATCGCATTTTCTACTTTTGGGTAAAGCCCTGCTGCTGTTGCGGCAAACATGGCTGCACCCAATGCGCAGGTCTGTTCGCTTTTATGAATTCTAATAGGCATATTCATTACATCGGCCATCATTTGCATGATGAAGGGAGATTTTTTGGCAACGCCACCTAAACCAATCAAACCTTTAACCGGAATACCTTCTTGGAGAAAACGGTCAACAATTTTTTTGGCACCAAAGCAGGTTGCTTCTACTAAGGCTTTAAACATACGGGGCGCGTCTGTACTTAAACTCAAACCTGCAAAAGATGCTTTTAATAATTGGTTGGCATCGGGCGTGCGCCTGCCATTGAGCCAATCAATGGCTATCTCATCTTCCAATGTTAAAGGAATAGCGGCTGCCTGCTTAGATAGTTCTATCAATAAATTATCGTGCAATTCTTGCATCAGTTTCTCTGAAGTCTGTGTATCGATCAATTCTGAATGTAAGAGCAGATTTTTCATTGGCCATTCCAATACATTCCTAAACCAAGCATAGGCATCACCAAAAGCTGACTGACCGGCTTCCATGCCCATCATACCTGGAATGATGGAACCAGGTACCTGACCACAAATACCTTTCACCAACTTACCTTTCACTTCTTCAATTGGAGCAACCAGCATATCACATGTGGAAGTACCCATTACTTTGCTTAAATGATAGGGTTCTATTTGTCCGCCAACAGCACCCATATGACAATCAAATGCACCAACACCAATGACCACATTTTGTGAAAGGCCTAATTTTTCTGCCCATTCCTTTGATAAGTTTCCAACCGCCTCATCGGAAGTGTATGTATTTATAAATAAATGGGCTGTAAAGCCCGCCAATAAGGGATCCCAGGAACTGAAAAAATCATCGGGCGGCAAGCCACCAAATTCGGAAGCCCATAAACTTTTGTGGCCCGCACTGCATACGCCTCTTTTCATTTTTAAAACATCGTTGCCACCTGAAAGTAAAAACGGAATCCAGTCGCAATGTTCTACCCATGAAAAACAATGCTCGCGCAACGCTTGATCTTGTTTTAAAACATGCAATAATTTTGCCCAGAACCATTCAGAAGAATAAATACCGCCAACAAACTGTAAGTAATCAATATCAAATTTCTTTGCGTGATTATTTAAGGAAGCAGCTTCCAGAATTGATGTATGGTCTTTCCAGAGAACGAACATGGCATTGGGGTTGTTCGCAAAGTCCGGAGTTAATGATAGTGGTGTGCCCGCTGCATTAACGGCAATCGGTGTAGAGCCGGTTGTATCAACAGAAATTCCTCTTACTTTAGATGTAATAGATGAACCTACTTTCTGTAAACATTCTTGAATGGTTGCCGTTAATCCTTCCAAATAATCTAAAGGATGTTGCCGGAATAGGTTTTTAGCTGCGTCGCAATAAAGTCCTTGTTTCCATCGGGGATAATAAAAGATAGCAGAAGCCAATTCTTGACCATTTGATGCGTCCACCAAAATAGAACGAACAGAATCCGTTCCAAAATCAACGCCTATCACATAGTTTTCAGCTTGCATCAGATATCATTTATTCGAATAATTGTAACAATTGTGGATCATGGTAATCAGCAATAAAACAGACAATATTTTTGTAAGCCGCAAACTCTTCCGGTGTATGCATGGATGTAATCACTACACAGTCCATACCAGCATTGGCCGCGGCTTCTACTCCTTTGGGTGCATCTTCAAAAACGATACATTTTTCAGGTGCCACTCCCAATTGTTCGGCACAAAGTAAGTAAGTTTCAGGATCAGGTTTACTTTCTTGTACAGATTCTGCACTCACAAGAACCGGAAAATATTTTCTGATCCCTAAACCATCTAACACGAAATCGATATTAAATAGAATAGCTGCAGAACCAATGGCCATGGGTATTCCGGACTTATCCGCTTTCAATAAAAACTGATCTAAACCATCAAACAGTTTTAAAAGTGGCCGAAATGTTTCCTGATAAGCACGTTCCTTTTCATAACTCATTGCAGTTTTTTCTTCATCAGAAAATCTACCCGGAAATACACGTTCCAACAATTCGCCATTCTTTCCGTAGCATTGTTTTTTTACTTCCGCAAGACTGATAACGGCACCCAATCCATTTAAAATCTTATGCCAGGCATGGATATGGAATTCCATATCATCAATCATCGTTCCATTTAAATCGAAAAGAAATGCTTTGTTAGTTGACATTATTATTTGGTTACGAATAAGTTTGTATGAAATGATTATATATATTCTCTTGTGCTTATAAACTAGTGCTCAATTTACTGTGCCTTAGTGCCTTAGTGTGAAAAATAAATTGCGCACAAAGTCACACCACGCTCGCCAAAGCTTAGCGGGCGAGAAGGCACAGTTTTATTTGAGTTATTGTGTTTTGAGTTCATGTTGATTATTATAATATTAAAAACGTGAAGTAGTAACACAAAATAAGCAAATGTTATTATTACATTTTGGGTATTAAAATACCATAGCTTTATTTATTTTTAATAGCACAAAACGTTAAATATACTTGTTGACAATATTCTCCAGGTATTCCTGTTTACCACTGATCACCGATGGCTCACCATTTGCCAATGCAAAATCGCGTAATGCTTCTAGCGAAACCTTGCCTTCTTCAAATGCTTTACCAGTGCCTGTATCATAAGATGAATACCTGTCTGATCTTATTTTTTTATAATCGGATTTTTGCAAAACAGCATCTGCCACCAATAATGCCCTAGCAAAAACGTCCATACCACCCACATGTGCATAGAACAGATCAGCATGGTCTGATGAATTTCTTCTGCGCTTTGCATCAAAATTAATGCCACCACCTGCAAAGCCCCCCGCTTCTAATATTACCAGCATGGTTTCTGCCAGTTCATTGATATTATTGGGGAACTGATCGGTATCCCATCCATTTTGGTAATCGCCTCTATTGGCATCCATACTACCTAACATTCCGGCATCAGCTGCTACTTGCAATTCGTGCTGAAAGGTATGTCCGGCAAGGGTTGCGTGGTTCACTTCAATATTGAGTTTGAAATCATTCAGCAAATCATACTGACGCAGAAAACCAATCACGGTTTCACTATCATAATCATATTGGTGTTTGCTGGGCTCACATGGTTTGGGTTCAATAAAGAAGGTTCCTTTGAAACCATTTCTACGTGCATAATCTTTTGCAGTATGTAAAAATTTTGCCAGATGTTCTTTCTCTCTTTGCATATTGGTATTGAGCAAACTCATATACCCTTCTCGTCCGCCCCAGAAAACATAATTTTCTCCGTCCAGTGCAATAGTTGCATCCAGTGCGGCTTTTACCTGTGCACCTGCATGAGCCAATACATGAAAATCT
>CALRUV010000060.1:0-16597 GCA_943371455.1 Chitinophaga pinensis
CATTCGATATTCCCTTGATCATCTTCCAAACATCCTATCCAAATAATCCTCTTTATATTCCAGGTAAGTAGGACTGCCAGTTGGGGTAATATTAGGACTGCTGCAAGTAAAAAGATCTTCTACTAAAACCAGCATTTCTTTCTGCGTTAATGTTTGTCCGGCTTTAATAGCCTGTTGCCTGGCCATACAGCGAACCAGTTTTTCACGCTTGCTGAATTTAATATCACTGCTAAAATGTTTGAATTGCTCAATGAGTAACTCAATAGAATGCTTTTCATTGCCAGGTAAAATATCTGCAGGTATGCCTTGTACAACAAAGCTATTCATTCCAAAGGGTTCAACCTGGTAACCGATTGTTTGAAGATCAGGTAATAGATCTGTTAAGAGTGCCGCATCGGCTGTTGCTAATTCAAGTGTAACTGGAAAAAGGCTTTTTTGTGTGGCCATCTGTTGTCCATGTGCAGCAATTCCGTAACGCTCGTACAAAACTCTTTCATGCGCCAGCTGCTGGTGCACTAAAAGAAATCCCTGGTTTGTTGAAGCAATGATATAAGTATGGTGAATTTGTAATAGTGGCGAATCGGGCAATACATACAGTGCTTGTTGTTTGGTGCCTGTATGTCCATGAAGTAGATTTTGTGCGGGTGTTGCCAATATTTTTTCTTTTGTAAATCCTTTTTCACCTTCATTGCCTGAAGCGTTTGGGGTATAGAATTCTTTCCAGTGTTTCAATTCTCCGGTATCAGCATGCTCATTTCTTTCAATAAAATGAGCCTGGTTTTTTTGAGTAAATGTTTTGAAAAGATTAGAAGAAACAGCAGCTTCTTTTTTATCCGTTGTAAAAGGTTTACTCACAGCATCCAATCCCTGAATTTCTGCATTCAGCGTAAAATCAAGAGAAGGTGCGATACTGAATTGTGCCAATGCATGTTTTACCGCTGCCTGTACAAAAGCATAAATGATTTTTTCATCTTCAAACTTTATCTCCTGTTTGGTGGGATGAACATTGATGTCAATTTGCGAAGGGTCCAGGTCAATATATAAAACATAACTGGGGAAACTATCTCTGCTGATCATTTCTTCAAATGCATTATTTACAGCATGGTTCAAATAAGCACTTTTTATGAATCTGTTGTTCACGAAAAAATACTGATCGCCCCTGGTCTTGCGCGCCGTTTCAGGTTTACCTACAAAACCATAAATATTCATGTAGTCCGTCTCTTCTTGTACACTTACCAGTTTCGCATTATAAGAACTACCCAGTATTTGAACGATCCTTTGTTTCAGACTTCCTGCTTCCAAATGAAATACTTCCTGTCCATTACTTTTCATAGAAAAAAACACAGATGGAAATGCCATCGCCACCCTAATGAATTCTTCTACGATATGCCTCATTTCTGCGGCATTACTTTTCAAAAAATTTCTCCTGGCAGGAACATTGAAAAACAGGTTTTTCATACTAATATTGGTACCTGTGGCACAGGAACATATTTCCTGTTTCACTACCTGACTGTTCTCTATTTCCAGGAAAGTTCCTAGCTCATCTTCTGCTCTTTTGGTTTTTATTTCCACCTGTGCCACCGCTGCAATAGAGGCCAAAGCCTCACCCCGAAAGCCCATAGTTTTGATGCGGAAAAGGTCTTCAATATTCCTGATCTTGCTGGTAGCATGTCTTTCAAAAGCCATACGGGCATCTGTTTCGCTCATGCCCTTTCCATTATCTATCACCTGAACCAATGCCTTACCCGCATCAGTAATAATTAACCGGATATCTGTTGCAGCCGCATCTGCTGCATTTTCAAGCAATTCTTTTACAGCACTTGCAGGCCGCTGAATAACCTCACCAGCTGCTATCTGGTTTGCAATATTGTCTGGTAATAATTGTATGATATCTGCCACTAATTGCCGGGGTTGTTTAAAAGGAGCAAAAATACCATTATCAGCTAACTTTTGGCAAGTTTTAAAACTTTTCAAAAGTTAAAGGCTTCCACTAAATTTGCGCTTCAAATGCAAATAGTATGACATTGAGCGCCGATATCAAAAAGCTGGAAAGACATTTTATTCCCCAAAACTTTGTGGTAACTGATTGGGAGAGCCTGGAACCTTTCTTTAAAAATCTGTCCGAAAGAAAGCTGGAGTCCCTTTCTGACCTTGAAAACTGGCTAAAAGACATGAGCGAGGTAGAAGCGGTTGTTAGTGAAGATGCCTGCTGGCGCCAGATTAAAATGACCTGCGATACAACAGATAAGGCTTTGGAAGATGCATTTACTTATTTCTGCATGGAAATTCAGCCCAAATTACAGCCCTACGCTGACCTCCTGAACAGGAAATTATTGGATTGTGCTTTTACAAAAGAATTGGACCAGGAAACCTATTTCACTTATTT
Organism: Chitinophaga pinensis; assembly: GCA_943371455.1. Classification (GTDB taxonomy): domain Bacteria; phylum Bacteroidota; class Bacteroidia; order Chitinophagales; family Chitinophagaceae; genus Sediminibacterium; species Sediminibacterium pinensis_J. The sequence goes on from CALRUV010000060.1 coordinate 2,387, forward strand.
ACGCAGTGTAAAGAAAAATATAGAACTGTTCAGGGAAGCGAATATTCCTATCCAGGCAGAATTGAGTGTGATGCAACAACAATATGGAGCGATTGCAGGAAAGATGACAGTAGAAGTGAATGGCCAGGAATATACCTTACAACAGGCGGCTAAATTTCTGGAAAGCCATGACCGAAATTTACGTGAGCAGGTTTATCGCAAAATTCAAGACAGAAGATTACAGGATCAGGAAGCAATGCATGATTTATTCACGCAATTGGTAAAGAAAAGAAATGAGGTTGCCAATAATGCAGGTTATGCCAATTACCGCGATTATAAGTTTCTGGAATTAGGCCGATTTGATTACACCAAAGAAGATTGCTTTCAATTTCATGAAGCCGTTAAATTGCATGTGCTGCCTTTGATTGAAAAGATCTACCAAAAGAAAAAAGCAAAACTCGGATTAGATACATTGCGCCCATGGGATACTGAAGCAGAACAGGAAGGCATCGAACCCCTGAAACCTTTTACAGACGGTAATGACCTCTATGAAAAATCAGTGAAATGTTTTGAAAAACTCGATCCATTCTTTGCCAATTGCCTGCGCAAAATGAATGAGCTCAAACATTTCGACCTGGAAAGCAGAAAAGGCAAAGCACCGGGTGGTTATAATTGTCCGCTAACAGAGAGTGGGGCTCCTTTTATATTTATGAATGCAGCCGGACAAATGAGCGATGTTACCACTATGGTTCACGAAGGTGGCCATGCCATTCATTCTTTTCTGTCGCACCAATTAGCGTTAAGTGCTTTTAAAGAATACCCGATGGAGATAGCTGAAGTAGCCAGTATGTCTATGGAACTTTTCAGTATGAACCATTGGGAGGCATTCTTTACAAATGCGGATGACTTAAAACGCGCCAAAGAACACCAACTTGAGCGCACCATCACCATCTTCCCCTGGATCGCGATCATTGACAAATTCCAACATTGGGTTTACGAAAATCCGGAACATACCATTGAAGAACGTTCCAGCAATTGGATGGAGATCCTGAAAGAATTCTCTACTACCAGTATTGATTTCTCCGGACTGGATGCCTACCGCCAAATCAGCTGGCAAAGACAATTGCATCTTTTTGAAGTGCCTTTCTATTATATCGAATATGGAATTGCACAATTAGGTGCCATCGGTATGTGGATGCAATACCAACAAGATCCCAAGATGGCATTGAAGAATTATATCCATGCACTCAGTTTGGGCGGCACCAAAACATTGCCGGAACTATACAAGGCAGCAGGACTCAAGTTCGACCTCTCACCGGAACACATCAAATCATTGATGGAGTTTACGTCTAAAGAAATGGAGAAATTAAATTAATGGTAATGATGCCATAATCAATTCCTTTTTTTCTTCGTTTCTCTCTTATCGAAACAAAAAACGCTACTGAAATAGTAGCGTTTTTTTATGTTCTAACTTTCTTTCGGCGGTTCCGGTGCAGGCCCTTGGTTACCCTGTGGTTTGGCCCCCTGATTGCCTTGCGGCCTTGGACCTTGATTTCCCCGAGGTCTTGGTCCCTGGTTCCCCTGTGGTCTTGGACCTTGGTTCCCTTGTGGCCTTGGTCCCTGATTACCTTGCGGTCTTGGCCCCTGATTCCCCTGTGGTCTTGGACCTTGATTCCCCTGGGGTCTTGGTCCTTGGTTTCCTTGATTTCTTGGCCCTTGTTCTCTTGGACCTTGATCTCTTGATCCTTGTTCCCTTGAACCCTGATTTCTTGGCCCTTGGTTCCCCTGATTCCCCTGTCCTCTGTTCGATCTGTCTTGATCTCTCCGTTTGCGGTCATTTTTCTCCAGGGTTTTCAAACTGATCTGCCCAACCAGATCCACAAATGCTGCCGGTTCATTTTCCTCTCTTTGTTTACTGCTTACAATTTCTACAGCCTGTAACTCATCCACTTTTTGTCCCTGCTGGTTCAACTTCTTTATTTCCTTAACCCTCGCGATGGTTAAAGGATAATGTTTGGAATTGTTGGGTAGAATATACCACATCAGGTTTTTGAAAATATCTTTCTTGATCAGTTGTGCAGTACCCATCGCAGTGTCTAATGTTTCTGCATAATCCGGAAACTGTTGCAAAGCATCCAGATAAGTATCCAGTTCATAATTCAAACAGCATTTTAGTCGGCCGCATTGGCCACTAAGTTTTGTCTGATTAATAGAAAGATTCTGGTAACGTGCAGCTGTTGTGTTTACGCTCTTAAATTCATTCAACCAGGTACTGCAGCATAATTCCCTGCCACAGCTTCCTATACCACCTACTTTGGCCGCTTCCTGCCTGATACCGATCTGACGCATTTCCACTTTCACTTTAAAATCGCCGGCATAGATCTTTATCAATTCGCGGAAGTCAACACGGTCATCGGCAGTATAAAAGAAAGTTCCTTTTTTACCATCAGCCTGAATTTCAACCTCACTCAGTTTCATCTGCACGTTCAATTGTCTTGCAATTGCCCTGCTTCTGGCCAGGATCTCTTTCTCCCTGCTCTTACTGATATGAAAAACTTCCAGGTCGCGCTCACTACTTCTGCGCAGAATTTTCTTTATTTCCACACTATTTTCATCTACCCCTTTTTTCTTCATTTGTAACCTTACCAATTCACCAGTAAGGCTTACTTCCCCCACATCAAAGCCACTAACGCCTTCAACGGATACATAATCACCTTTGTCGAAATATTGCAGGGTATTATTGCGAAAGAATTCCTTACGACTGCCTTGCTTAAAACTCACTTCAATTACTTTGCAGTTACTTTCAGGATCGCTAAAAGGCAGGTTCAATAACCAATCATGCACATTTAAACGGTTGCATCCCCCCGTGCTACATCCACCGTTGCTTTTACATCCACCCGGCTTTCCTCCGTCTTTTGAGGAGCTACATGATCCACATCCCATATTTTCTGGTTAAATAGGTTAATAATAATGGAAGGGATGGTTGGGTGGGCTATAGTACTGCTATGATGCTTCCGTTGTGTCACTCACTTCAAGGTCCCGGGCCATGATCGGCTCATAGGTAACAAAGTGGTCAACATCCTGCCTTCAAAATATATTCAGAAGCGTATAACAGTAAAAAACTGAGGTCATCGGTCATTTTCATACAGCAACCAATAACACACAGAACCCAACAAAACCATTCTTCACATGGAAATTCACTCATGCAATCATTCACTCATGCAATCAATGAACCTCCTTACCCCATCAAAATTAAGGTTTTGTTCTGAATGATATGGTACAGTTTAATGGTTAAAGCATGAAAGAGCATTTTAGCGTTGGCATTACGTTCAATGTAATAAGCAGCTTTATCCAATTCTTCAATAATACCCTGTTGCTGACTAACAGAAGCTATTTTATTCAGTCTTTGGGCAAAATCACGCTCATTATCGCCAATAATCAGTTTTTCAACCCCCAAAACCTTGATTCTGATGCTTTGTTCCAGTAAATGGGTAAAATAGCGGAGAAACTGTTTTTGCTTCTCTCGGCCAAGTTTGCTGACTTCCTCTACAAATTTTACCTGGGCTTGAGGACCGCCTTTAAGGGCAGCGTTCAGCCATTCGCGCAGCAAACTTTGCCAATCTTCATCAGCATGTTGCAGCAAATGCAAGGCTTCTCTATAATTTCCCTCGCAGATACCAGCAACCTGGCGGGCAGTTTCCGGGTTGGCTTTTGCACGGTTTTGTAAGGCATCTTCCACTTCATGGTTTTCCAGCATGGGTATCTTTACTAACTGGCACCTGCTTAAAATGGTAGGTAAGATCTGTTCTTCGTTTTCTGCCACTAAAAGGAACAGGGTATTTTCGGGAGGTTCTTCAATCAGTTTTAATAATTTATTCCCTTCCTTGCCCAGGTATTCTGGCATCCAAAGCAATAATACTTTGTAGGCACTTTCAAAACTTTTCAAACTCAGTTGTCTGATGATTTCGTTGCATTCATCTGCTGTAATATTTCCCTGTTTATTTTCCGCACCTATAAATTGCAGCCAATCGTAAACATTTCCATAAGGGTATGATTTGATGAATTCTCGCCACTCAGCTATATAATCACTACTCTTTGGCTTATCGCCCGACTTCCTGGGGATAACTGGAAAGGAAAAGTGCAAGTCGGGATGCATCAACTGATCTGCTCTCAGAAAAGCATTTTGGGAAGCTATCTCATCAGGATGAATAAAAGAAGGGGTTGGTTCCAAAGCCGTCATTCCCCCAAAAAGATCCTCCACAATGGCAGCGGGTTGTGGTAATGAAACAACATACTGCGCAAATGCCAGTGCTAGTGGCAATGCGCCACTACCTTCTTTACCCAAAAACAAAATCGCATGACTTAAACGGTTTTGTTCCACCATTTCAGCAAGGTGTTTTTTGGTTGTTTGTTGTCCTATGACGTCTTTGAAAAGCATTCTGGATTTTGGATTTTGAGTTTTGGATTTTGAGTTTTGAGTTTTGAGTTTTGAGTTCTTGATCCTTGATCCTTGATCCTTGATCCTTGATCCTTGATTGGTTGCAAGCTAATTGATTTTAAAAAAAATAAGAGGGAATGTTTTTAACAAAACACTCCCTCTTACCATATATTCTAAATCCAATATCTGCTATGCCATATCTAATATCCAGTATCTAGCATCCAGCACCCCTTACTTCAAATACTTCAAAATCTCCTCACTATCCGGTGTAACCTTACTTGGAAAATATGCAATCATTTTACCATTTTCGTCGAGCAGGAATTTATTAAAGTTCCATTTGATTTCTGCATCTAAAACACCATTCTCAGATTTGGTGGTAAGCCATTTGTAAATAGGGGCGGTATCATCACCCTTTACACTCACTTTGCTGGCTAAGGGAAATTTTACACCAAATCTGGCTTTACAAAATTCCTGGATTTCTTCATCAGCACCTGGTTCCTGACCACCAAAATTATTTGCCGGAAAACCAACAATCACCAGTTTGTCCTTGTATTGCTCATATACTTTTTCCAATGCTTCATATTGCGGCGTATAACCACATTTTGAAGCGGTATTCACCACTAAGATTTTTTTACCCTTGAATTGGGAAAAATCAATGGTTTTACCTTCAATAGATTTTACTTTAAAGCTATGGATACTAGGATCCCCTGGTAAAGTAAATGCGCTTAATAAAGCAAGTAATGTTACAGATAAGAGGTATTTCATGAGTTGATTTTTTTGTTTTAAACAACTAAACTAAGAAAAGGTTTGCCAATCCCCTAATAATCCAGATGGAATGTATAAGGCGCTTGTCCGCCGAAGCTTCCGCAAAGGAGGACTTGTCCGCCGAAGCTTCCGCGAAGGTGGAAATATCGAATAACGAATAACGAATGTCGAATGATGAAGGCCCTCGTACGCTCCAGCTTTAACATAAAAGGACTTGTCCGCCGAAGCCTCAGCGAAGGAGGAAATAACAAATAAACCCCAAACCCCAAACCCCAAACTCCAAACCCCAAACTCCAAACCCCAAACCCCAAACCCCAAACCCCAAACCCCAAACTAAACCGTATAAGCCGCCGAAGCAATACTCAACCTCACCCCGGGTATTTTCAACAATTCGGCACCACAGGCTTCCAAAGTAGCGCCTGTTGTAATTACGTCATCAATTAACAAGAGATGCTTATTTATTAGTGCCTCTGGTTTGCTCACCTTAAAAGCACCCTCCATGTTTTGCCACCTGCTTATGCGATTTTGATGGGTTTGTGTTTCTGTAAATTTTGTTCTGGTGATGGCATCTGGTATCATGGGTTTGTGCCAGGTATCTTGTATTCCCTCCCCTAAAATTTTTGCCTGGTTATATCCCCGGATGAATTCTTTTTTTGGGTTTAAAGGAAGGGGAATAATCAGGTCAACAGATCTGAAGCTTTCTGACTGGTTTATAATATACCCCATTTTTCTACCTAAAAAAAAGCCGGCTTCCACATTGCTTTTATATTTCAATTCAACCAATATTTTTTGTATCAAAGATTCTTTTGTAAAATAAAAAGCAGCGCCAGCGTGTTGAATGGGTATTCTTCCCCAGAACAATTTTTCTACGGGATTATTTGTCTGTCTAAAAAAATGGGTCTCCGGTAAACTGTGCATACACCTTGCACATAGCAGGTATTGATCTCCTAATGTATCCGTACCGCAGCCCGTACAAACATGCGGATAGAATAAGTGCGCAAAGCTTTGGATGATTTTTTTTACTTTCAAATGCATACTTGAAATTCTGCATTTGACTTTATACAAACAAGCGTATTAATACCTGTTATTTTTCGCCTATTTTATTTTAAAAAACATACGTATAACTAAAATAACATCTGGTATACTTCATCCACCCTGCTCAATGCACTTACTTGTATTTTATAAGCATTGGGGTCAAAACTTTTTTTGTTGTAGCGCGATACAATGATTTTTTCAAAGCCCAGTTTTTCTGCTTCTGCAATTCTCTGTTCAATTCTATTTACCGCTCTTATCTCACCATTCAATCCTACTTCTCCTGCAAAACAAATATGTGCGGGTAAAGGCACATCTTCGTAAGAGGAAAGTAAGGCACAAATAATGGCCAGATCAATAGAAGGGTCTTCTACTTTAATGCCTCCGGCTATATTGATGAAAACATCTTTCATGCCAAATTGAAAACCGCCTCTTTTTTCCAACACTGCCAATAATAATTGTAACCTTCTTAGATCAAATCCACTTACTGTTCTTTGGGGTGTTCCATAAACACTCTGCGTTACCAATGCCTGTACCTCTATCAATAATGGGCGCATGCCTTCCAATGTGGCTGCAATAGCGCTGCCGCTTAATTGTTCTTCTCGCTGTGCAATCAATATTTCTGAAGGATTAGAAACAATGCGCATCCCTTCACCAGTCATTTCATAGATGCCTAATTCTGCAGTGCTTCCAAATCTGTTCTTTAAGGTTCTGAGTATACGGTATGCATAATGCCTATCGCCTTCAAACTGTAAAACCGTATCCACCATATGTTCCAGTATTTTCGGTCCGGCAATGGAACCATCTTTGGTGATATGGCCGATTAGAAAAACAGGTGTATTCGTTTCCTTAGCAAATTTTTGAAACTCAGCCGCACATTCCCTTATTTGCGATACACTGCCAGCTGATGAGTCGATAAGGTTAGATTGTAAAGTTTGAATAGAATCCACAATCACCAATTGTGGTTTCAGTTTCTTTATTTCCTGAAAAATAGTTTGTGTGGCTGTTTCAGTAAGCAGGTAAAAATGATCATTGGAGATCTTTAACCTGTCTGCACGCATTTTTATTTGTTGCTCACTTTCTTCTCCGCTGATATATAAAACGCGCAGTTCGTTGATCAATAAACCGTTTTGCAAAAACAAAGTACTCTTACCAATACCAGGTTCTCCAGCAACCAGAATCAAACTACCTGGAACAATGCCACCTCCCAATACCCTGTTCAGTTCAGAATCTTTGGTAACGATTCTTTTTTCTTTGTTGCTAACTACATCACTTAAAGCAACAGTTTTGGTATTTCTTTTTTCAGGTGTGTAATTGTCCCAACTTTCTTCTTTAGCATTTCCTTTGTTCAATACTTCTTCTGTGAATGTATTCCATTCGTTACATGCCGGACATTTGCCCAGCCACTTAGCACTTTCATATCCGCAGTTACTACAAAAAAAAGCTGTTTTTATTTTGCTCATACATTAAAGGTAGTAGTAGAAATGAATTGGCATCATCAAAATAATGTGTAATGATGTATTTGTATAGACTGTAAATTTTACAGAGAATGGAAAAGAAAAGTTCGATTAGGGACATGTAAAAGGGCCAACATTGCTGTTGACCCCATTTACTTACTAACCCATTAAATTCTGACACTAAATTACAATAATGGGGCACATTCCAAAATTAATTTTGATGAATCTGTAAACTTTCTCCAAACATGATTTGGCATGAATAAGCAGTGCTGTATTTTTTTAGAACTTATATAAAACATACAGAAAAATGCAATATCATTCTGATATTTATATAATTGATTGATATATAAGTGATTAATAGGAAAAGGTCCCAAAAGGGGAAAGGTAAAACACAGTAAAATTTAATGTCATTCGTATTTTTTATCTTTCAACACAATTAATACAGTTAAACAAACATATTTTTAATACATATTATTTATTTTAATATAAATTTAAAAACTTCTTGCGTTAAGCAATTGTTAAGATGCGACTTATATATATTCAATTATCATTTATGTTCAATATTAAGTCAAATCGGCTAAATTAAATTAAACAAAATAGTCGGCAAATTGCTTTTTATATTACATTAACATCAAATCAAAATAATAAAATTGTTAAATTTTTAACAGCGTTGAATGTTTTTCCTTATTTTAATGGTTCGAATCAATGATAAACGGTTCATTTTACCAAAAATTAACAACATGAGAAAAAAATTAATTCTGAATTTTTTTGCCCTGATGCTTACGGCTGCTAGCATTTTTGCGCAAACAACAAACGTAACGGGTAGGGTTACCGACGATCAGGGAAAGCCAATTGAAGGTGCATCTGTCGTTGAAAAAAAATCACAAAAAGGAACAGTAACAGATGAAAATGGCATTTTCAAGCTGTCTTCACGGGTTGGTAACACCCTTGTCATCTCCAGCATAGGATTTGGCAGAAGAGAAATGGTAGTTTCCAGTTCATCAACTGCCTTGAACGTATCCTTAAAAAACCTCAGTGAAGATTTAAGTGAAGTTGTAGTAACTGCACTGGGTATCAGAAAAGAAAAAAGGGCATTAGGGTATGCTGTTTCTACAGTTAGTAAAAAAGACCTTGAACTGAGGCCTGAAGGGGATATAGGAAGGGTATTAAGCGGTAAGGCTCCTGGTGTGAATATCCTTAATACAAGTGGTCTTAGCGGAAGCGGTACCAATATCACCATCAGGGGTGTAAGTACCATTACCGGTAATTCACAACCCTTGTTTGTTGTGGATGGTGTTCCTTTTAATTCCAATACCAACACCTCTGCCAGTTTCGTTTATGGTAACCAAACTTCCAGTCGTTTTCTGGATCTGGATCCTAATAATATTGAAAACGTAAGTGTACTAAAAGGGTTAAGTGCAACCACGCTCTATGGTGAATTAGGAAGAAATGGGGTAATATTAGTTACTACTAAAAATGGCGCCACGCAGCGCACAAGAAGTAAATCCGAAATCACGGTTTCTCAATCTTATTTTGTAAACGAGGTAGCAAACCTGCCTGAATATAACAGAAGTTATGGCGGTGGGTTTGATTTAAGTTTAGGCCTTGCCTTCTTTAGTAACTGGGGAGCAAAGTTTACTGATCCTCCCGCCAAGGTAACCCATCCCTACAACAGGGCTGCCTTAAATGCGGCCTTTCCTGAATTTGTAGGCGCTCAGTATGAATATAAATTTTACAATAGTGTAAAAGAGTTTTTTAGAAAGGGAAGCGTTAATAATACTTCGGTAAATATATCGGGGTCAACACCCGGGCTTAACTATAATGCCAACTTCAGCTATCTCGATGACCAGGGTTTTACTATCGGTAATGGGGTAAACAGAAATACTTTTGGATTTGGCGGAACAGCTAAACTTACCAATAAGATTACGGCAAGTGGTACCATTAATTATGTTTCTAATGATGTAAAATCGCCTCCTACCAGTACAAGCTTTGGTAGCCGTGCAACATCCTCTTCTGTTTTTGGTGACCTGCTATACACGCCTACTGCAGTTGATTTATCAGGATTGCCATGGGAAAACCCATTAGATAAATCGCATGTATATTACCGGGGCGGTAATGATATCCAGAATCCAAGATGGACATTGTATAATGCATTCACGGTTGATAAAGTTAACCGCTCATACGGAAATTTTTCTTTGCGTTATGACGTAATCAATGGATTAAACCTCACATACCGCATAGGGTTTGACAATTATGTTGAGAACCAGGTATATTCCCAAAACAAAGGCGGTTTTCACAATCCAACCGGTATTTACCGCACATCAACAGGTAACAGCAATATCTGGGATCATACATTTTTGCTAAATTATGACCGCAACCTGACCAATGACCTTAATATGACTATTGATGCAGGTGTAAACTCACGGGAAAATACTTTTCAGCAAACAGGTTATTTAAGTACCCAGCAATTAGTATACGGGTTATTTGACCATACCAACTTTATCACTCATGATATTGTTAGTGAAGGCGGACAGGACCTTGATTATATAATAAAAGACCAATCTATAGGTGCATTTGCACAGGGAACTTTTGGCTATAAACAATATGCTTATTTAACATTGGGTGGCCGGAATAGCTGGACCTCTACTTTAGAGCCAGATAACCGCAGCATTTTTTATCCAAGTGCAAGCTTATCGTTCATACCAACTTCTGCAATTGCCAGTTTGCAAAACAACAAAAACATCAACTACCTGAAATTGAGAATTGGCTATTCAACCAGTGCCGGTTTCCCTGGCGCATATGGTACAAGAAATATATTGAATATAGCTACCCGCTCATTTCTTGACAGAGCAGGTACGGCCGTTAATACCAATTCAATCGGAAACCGCCTGGCTAATCCGGATTTGAAGCCTGAATTACAAAAGGAAATTGAGGCGGGAATAGAAGGTAAATTCTTTAAAAACAGGTTATCACTCGATCTTACTTTATACCAAAGAACAGCAGACGATCAGATATTAAACAGAGATCTGGATCCATCAACAGGTTATACAAGTCAGCAAATCAATGCGGGCAAAGTAACCAATAAGGGTATTGAACTTGGGTTAGGCTTTACCATTATCCAGAGCAAAAACTGGAAATGGCAATTAGATGCCTTGCATACTATAAACAGGAGTATGGTTTCTGATATTCCTTCTTATTTAAAACAAATTGTAACTGCCGGGTATACTACATTGGGAAACATCGCTATCAATGGCTCTCCATTGGGTGTTATTCAAGGTTATTCTTTTCAACGGGATGCTAAAACCGGTCAGAGGCTGATAGGACCAACCGGTGATTATGTTACATCTGTATCTCCCGGAATTATTGGTGATGCCAATCCTAATTATAAGTTAACAGGTATCAGCTCTCTATCTTATAAAGCCTTCAATTTCCGTATGCAATGGGATTATGTAAATGGTGGTGATATGTATTCCGTTACTTCCAGCGTATTGTTAGGTCGTGGCGTAACTCGTGATACAGAGTTTGACAGGGCTAACGGATATATCCTGCCCGGTGTAAACGCTGCAGGAACGCCTAATACCTTTCAAACCAGTGCTACGCAGGCATACTTTAATAATTCTCTTGCCGGTGGTGCGGCCGACGAAGCAGGTATTTATGATGCAACAGTTATCAGGTTAAGAGAAATGTCTTTGTCGTATAACTTGCCTGAAAAGTTATTAGCAAAAACACCTTTCGGGTCTTTTTCATTCACTTTATCTGGATCTAATTTATGGTACTACGCCCCTAATTTTCCGAAGTATGTAAATTTCGATCCTGAAACATCAGGATTAGGTGTTAGTAATGGTAAAGGGCTAGAATTTTTTACAGGGCCCTCATCTCGCAGGATGGGAGCAAGTATCAGGGTAACTTTCTAATAATTTTAAATAATGATATATGAAATGTAAACAAATAATTTTTGGAGTTCTGCTGCTGGCCTTAATAAGTGGCTGTGATAAGAAGCTCGATAGTTTATTAGTAAATCCTAATAATCCAGCTACCGAAACTGCCGACGTAGATTTATACCTAAACCAGGTACAATTGGGATTTACTGGTTTTTATACCGCAGCTTCTGATTTTGGGGGTCAGTTAGCGCGCCAGCAGGAATGGTATGGCCCTTTATATGCCAATGCCTACAGCCCCAACACCTTTGATGGTATGTGGACTACCGCATACACCAGTATTATTAAAAATGCCGATGCCTTGATTCCTTTGGCACAACAGCAAAAGAAGTTCATCCAGTCTGGTATTGCCCGAACAATAAAAGCGTATGTTTTAGGCACTTTGGTTGACGATTTTGGGGATGTTCCATTTTCAGAAGCAAACCTGGGCGCGGGCAACACCAATCCTAAAATAGACGGGGGTGCATCTGTATATACCGCTGTACATGTTTTATTAGACAGCGCCATTGCTGATTTTAGCAAAACAGGCGTTGGCCCCAGGCCCACCAATGACTTATTTTATGGAGGGGTAGCTGCCAACTGGATCAGGGCAGCAAAATCCCTCAAGCTTAAATTTTATATGCAAGCACGCCTCGTGGATAATACTGTTGCCGCCAAGATTACCACTTTGCTCACAGAAAATAATCTGATTAACACCGAAGCACAGGACTTTACTTTTAAGTATGGTTCTAATCTTACCGCACCTGATAGCAGGCATCCGCATTATGCTTCAAATTATACGGCAGGCGGCCAGGCTAATGACTTTATCTCTAACTGGTTCATGTGGCAGGTAGTAGCAGAAAAAAGCGGTGGTTCTGTAAGTACACTTGACCCTCGGAGGAGGTTTTATTTTTATCGCCAAAGAACAAATTTTGCCGATGTGAATGTGGTTACTGCCTCTTGCTCAGTTCAATCCTATCCTGCACATTATCCAGCCGGTACGCCCTTTTGTTTAGTTGGCCAGGGATATTGGGGAAGAGATCATGGCGATAACTCGGGTATACCTCCGGATGGCCCACTTAGAACTGCATGGGGCATTTACCCTGCAGGTGGTGATTTTGATGCTAACCAGGGTACTTCTGTAACTTTAAGCAGAGGTGGACGTGGTGCCGGCATCGATCCAATCTGGTTATCTTCTTTCACTTTCTTCCTTACAGCGGAAGCTGCATTAAAATTAAATATCACTACACAGGGAACTCCGCGGTCATTATTAGATAAGGGCATCAGGGCTTCTATGGCTAAAGTATTGGCTTTCCCGGCTACCACTGGGGTAACTGTACCCACTACATTTATTCCCCCTGCTTCAGGAAGCGGAAGTGTAGATAACTACGTAAACACCGTATTAATGGCATATGACAATGCTACAACCGATGATCAGCGTTTAAATATTATTATGAAAGAGTACCACATAGCATTATGGGGTAATGGAGTAGAACCTTATAATAATTACAGGCGAACAGGCAAACCTGATAACATGCAACCGGCAGTTAATACGCCTAATCCAGGTTTGTTTATGCGCTCTTACTTTTATCCGGCTGTATACGTTAACCGGAACCTGAACGCGCCTACTCAAAAAAACCCCGGCACTGCTGCAAATAAAGTATTCTGGGATAACAATCCTGATAATTTCATTAAATAATTAAATACACTGATCATGAGGAAACTATTATTCATTTTTGCCATTATCGGGATCGGAGTTAGTATGAATTCCTGTAAAAAAACTGATGGAGTAAATCCCTTAGCCGATATAAAGAACCTAAGTGAAGGAGCCTATATCACTTTTGTGGAGAAAACAAATCTTAACCTAAACTTTGCTTCCATTGCAACTTCAGCGGTTAGCATCAAAGTAAGTCAATACTTCACGCCGGGTACCACTACCGCAGGCAATGGAGATATAACATCGATTAAGGTATATGTGGTAAAAGGGGCGAATGCAGATCCCACTTCCTGGAAATTAGTAAAAACTGTACCTTATTCAGGTGCCAGTACCGTATTATCAGCTACCGGTGCCGAGGTGGCTGCCGCTTTGGGTACCACCCCGTCAAATTTATCACCGGGCGGCGTTTATACATTTTATAACCAGATCATTACTAAAGATGGCAGAAGTTTTGATATAGCCAATACCAATTCTAACCTCGAGTCTAACTCAAACTATAATGCCGCTTTTCGTTGGCAGGCATTTGTGGTTTGCCCTTTTGTGGCACCTGTAGGAGGTACCTATAAGGTAGTAAGGGATGATTGGGCAGACTGGAATCCGGGTGATCTGGTTGTGGTGAAGGATGCCGGTCCTAACCAAATAGATTTAAGTTCGGTGTGGCCCAATATTGCCTATGGAAGTGTTGTAAACAAATTGCTGGTGAATATCGCACCCGCATCAGGTACAGCTACCATTCCTAAAACGAACTTTGGAAACTATGGAGGCGGTTATAATATGACTGCTGTTGGAGCCAATGCAGGGGATAATGCAGGTTATGTATTTTCCTGTACTGGGTTTATCACTTTGAGCATGACGCTCAGAGGCGACGGACCAGGGGGAAATGGTGCAAATTTTGGAACCAATGTT
>CALRUV010000061.1:0-16384 GCA_943371455.1 Chitinophaga pinensis
TGGATGGGCGGCAGGATGAGCCTTTCCGCCAATTTAGGACAGATCTTACGCGAAACATTTAATAAGGTATTGGTGAAGGAGGATTCCATTGAATTAGAAAGTTTGCACGAACTATTTTTACTGCAAAAAGAACTCTCACATATTCCCCAAGCCGATGAATTATTGGTGGAACAAATAACAGATAAAAATGGTTACCATTTATTGGTGTACCCTTTTGAAGGCAGGCAGGTACATGAAGCCATGAGTGCCATACTGGCCCATCGTATTGGCAAAATAACACCTATCACATTTTCTATTTCCATGAACGATTATGGGTTTGAATTATTAAGTGATCAACCCATTCCGGTAGATGATGCCAATGCCATGGAACTTTTCAGTTCCGACAATCTATTAGCCGATATCCAGAAAAGTATCAACAGCACAGAAATGGCCAAAAGAAAATTCAGGGATATTGCGGTAATTGGTGGACTGATATTTCAAGGAATGCCGGGTGAAAAGAAAAAAGCAAGACACCTGCAATCCTCTGCCTCCCTGCTTTTCAAGGTATTTGACGAATTTGACCCTAACAATATCTTATTAAAACAGGCTTACCAGGAAGTAATGCTGCAACAGATGGATGAAGTGCGTTTAAGATTGGCATTGCAAAGAATTGGCAATGGGAAAGTAGTGGTATGTTTTCCAAAAAAGTTAACACCCTTATCTTTTCCGATAATTGTAGATGGACTAAACCGCAATCATTACTCATCAGAAACCCTGGAAGACAGGATCAGAAAAATGCAGGCACAGTTAGAAAAATAATGACAGCACCGCTTCTCCATATATTGCACCATAACCATTTTTGGCTTACCGTGCATCGTTGTATCTATTGGGAGGAACAGGAAGCCCTGATATTGTCTGACCTGCATTTAGGTAAAACAGGGCATTTCAGAAAAAATGGCATTGCCGTACCGCAAAAAGTTTTCAATGAAGACCTGCAGCGTTTGGGAGAACTCATCTCCCATTTTAAACCCAAACAAATCATCATAGTGGGCGATATGATACATAGTGAGGACAATAAGGAATTGCAGTTATTTGTAAAATGGCGCCATGATTTTAAAGAAACAAAATTCATACTGGTAAAAGGGAACCACGATATTTTGCATAAGGAATGGTACAGCAAAGCAGCTATAGATATTGTGCTTCATGCTCATTATATTCAGGGTTTTGGATTTGTGCATGACCCTGTGGATATTGAAGCAGTGAAGGATAAGGCCGACTATTTTTTTTCTGGTCATTTGCATCCGGGTATAGCGATCAGGGGCTTAGGCAAACAAAGTTTGCAATTTCCCTGTTTTTATTTTTCGCCAAAATTGGCCATACTGCCTGCCTATAGTAAATTCAGCGGACTAGCCATACTTAAAAAGAAAAAAGCAGATACGGTATTTGCCATAGTTAACCAGTCATTAGTTGCCATCAAATGATCCGTATTGCTTATCATCCCATTTATGCACATCCTTTGCCGGAAGGTCATCGTTTTCCGATGTTGAAGTATGAATTGATTCCGGAACAATTAATACATGAGGGAACGATCAGTGAAGAAAATATTTTCCGACCGGAGCCCTGCGCTATCAATACTGTTTTACGCACACATGATGCGGCATATGTAGATAAGCTGTTAAAGCAAACATTATCAGCTTCAGAAATTAGAAAAATAGGTTTTCCGCAATCACCCGAATTAACAGAAAGGGAGCTGATCATTACGCAAGGCACTATTGATGGCAGTTTGTGGGCATTGAAAGATGGGATATCATTGAATATTGCAGGAGGCACCCACCATGCATTTAAAGAAAGAGGCGAAGGTTTTTGTTTATTGAATGATATGGCCGTAGCCGCCAACTATCTGCTGGCAGAACAACTCGCCAAAAAAATATTGATCATCGACCTGGATGTTCATCAAGGGAATGGGACAGCCAAAATATTTGAAAATGACCCAAGGGTTTTTACATTCAGTATGCATGGCGAACACAATTATCCTTTTCACAAAGAAAAATCCGACCTGGATATCCCATTGAAAGATGGCACGGATACGCAAACATACTTGCAACTGTTGCAGGAAAACTTACCTAGACTTATAGATACAGTAAAACCGGATTTTGCCTATTACTTATCGGGGGTGGACATTTTAGATACCGATAAATTCGGAAAATTAAAAGTTACGATCGAGGGCTGCAAGCAAAGGGATGCGTTCGTGCTGCGAACGCTTCAGGAACATAAGATTCCTGTAACAGTAGCCATGGGCGGAGGTTATAGTGCCGATATCAGACTAATTGTAGAAGCACATTGCAATACATTCAGGCTTGCTGTAGCTTATTTTGGGTAGTCTAAAGCAAACTATTTTAGACAGTTTTGATTATCTTTAAATTGCTGGCAAACCCAATTCATTTAAAAAGATATTGTGTTTTTCAGTATTGATTTTAATGCTTTCATTTATTGAAATCAACTTTTTATTTACCTCTTTTAAATCAATTTGCACTTCGTCTAGTGAAGTACTAACATATCTTGAAATATTCAGGTTGTACCCATTTTTTTCAATTTCATCCATTGAAACGCTTCGAGCATATCTTTCAACATTATCTGGCCTGAATTGGTAGGTTTCAACAATTTTTCGAATGTCGTTAGGCTCATTATCTTCACCTTCTCTGAGCGTGTTTTGTCTTTTGCCTTTTTCGTAATGTTCACTGGCGTTAATAAACAACACATCATCGTGTTTTTTGCATTTTTTCAAGACTAAAATACAAACAGGAATACCAGTTGAATAAAAAAGATTAGAAGGTAAGCCAATAACAGTATCAATATTATTGTCTTTCAAGAGTTTAGTTCTGATTCGTTCTTCTGCACCACCACGAAATAATACGCCGTGTGGCAATATGATAGCCATAGTTCCTTCTTTGCCTAAGAAATGAAATCCGTGCAATAAAAAAGCAAAGTCGGCAGCTGATTTTGGAGCTAATCCATAACTCTTGAAACGGAAATCTTCAGCTAAAGTGTCTGTTGGCTCCCAACGCAAACTAAATGGTGGGTTGGCAACAATAGCATCAAACTCAACTTTCTTGCTTGGATTCATTTCGTTGAGTATTTCCCATTGGTTATCTAAGGTGTCTCCGTGGAATATCTCAAACTCGGTGTCTTTCATTCCGTGCAAAAGCATATTCATTCGAGCAAGGTTATAGGTGGTTATGTTTTTCTCTTGTCCATATATTTTGCCTACACTACCACCATTTTTTTTGATACGTTTTCTTACATTCAACAACAAAGAACCCGAACCACATGCCATATCTAACACTTTATCCAGTTTCTTTTTCTTTCCCGTCTTTGGTTCTTGACTGTCGAGGGTTACAATTTCAGAAAGTACGGTTGAAATTTGTTGTGGTGTATAAAACTCACCTGCCTTCTGACCACCACCAGCAGCAAACTTGCCAATCAAATATTCATAGGCATCGCCCAACGTATCTGAATCCGAAGAGAAATCTGCAATACCTTCTGAAATTTTTTGAATAATGATGCAAAGCATTTTATTCCGTTCAGTAGAAGTTTTTCCAAGCTTTTCAGAATTTAAATTAATATCTGAAAACAATCCCTGAAAGGCACTTTCAAAAGATTCGTTTTCAATGTATCTAAAGCCTTCCTCCAATGTAATGAGCAAATCGGTACTTTGAGTTCTAGCCAATTCTGTGATATTACCCCAGAGGTGTTGTGGCTTAATAACATAATGAACTTTACGCCTCATTTGTTTTTCAAAGTCTATCACTTCACTTACGTTTTCTTTATACCAAATTTCCAAAGGAGTATGCACTTTCAGTTTGGACATAACACCCAATAGTGTATTGTCTGGATAATCTTTCCCTAATTCCTTTTTTGCAGATTCTTCATAATTGTATGATAGATATCTAAGGAAAAGAAACGAAAGCATATAATCACGAAAATTATCGGCATTCATTGCACCTCTTAAATCGTCAGCTATATTCCAAAGGGTTTTGCCCAGTTGATCTTGTTGTTCTTTATTTGTCATAAATTATAATGAAAATGGAAATGAAGTTGTTAGTTTTTTAAAGACTTTGATAAATAAATCTTTATTTTCTTGGTTCATAGGTGCTAACTTTTGAGTATAAATTTTCTCATGTGATAACGAGTTAATAATATCGGACTTGACATTGGCATCTTCGAATTCCAATTTATCTAGTACATAACTAAATCGACCTTCACCCAAAAATGAAGCAATGCTTTCCAAAATTTGCCTTAACAAAACAAAATGATAAGTGAATAACTCTTTTCTAACTACAGCTTCTTCTACAATTTGAAGCAACAAAAGGTGGTATAAAACAATGCCTTTCTTTTTCCCTACCAACTTATACTTATTGTTTTCAATTTCTAAAAATCTTACTAAGTACTTATCTTCAATTATCTCTTTAACATAAATTTTATCGCCTCGATTTGTTTCTTGATTTCGTTTAGATTTAAACTTTTCTCTGTTCTCACCTTTGGATAGCCAATCCTGTAAAATTGAGAATAGCCCCATATGGTGAGTACTTACGATTATTTTCTTTGTATCACAATGCTTTTCAAACAAATCAAGTAATAAGCGAGCAGTTATATAAATATTGTTATCATCTAAACTTGAAACAGGGTCATCAATAAAAAAATGTTTGTTCTGCACATCAGAGAAACCTTCAATTTCAAATAATGCTAGAAAGAAACACCATACAAATATTCTTTCTTCTCCTCTTGATATTTTTATTTGCTTGTCAGGTTCATCAGATTTATAAAATTTAACTGAACCAAATCCAAGCTCTGGATTATCCGTTTTTTTTGGAATTAATTTAAAATCGAATTTAGGCTTATAAGAAATCAATTTCTCACGAATCTGGATTTCATCATTGAACTTTGTAATAAAATCGTCCAATGAACTTTCTACAATCCTTAGATGAATATCCTGATTATCATTCGGCTCATCATTTTCCCAAGCAAATAAGTCTTCACTATAAGCATTGTAATAAACTCCAGCGTGTTTGCCTTTATTTATCTTCTTAGTGTAGTCCTTATATGCAACTGAAAGTCGTGTTTTTCCAGTTGAGTTAAAAGCATAAAGTAGAATAATGTTCTCTTTTGTCTTTTCTATCTGTTTTGCAATATCTTTTTCGTTCATACACACTAATCATTAATTTTCAAAAACAAGCCTTGCATCAATCCCTTTTTATGTAACTTCAGTAGCTCGATTTTCTCCGTTTGTGCGGAGATGATTGAATCTAAAAAGGAAAGGCAAGAAGCTATTTTTTGCTGTTCTTTTGAGTTTGGAATTTGTAATTGCAACTTTTTTAACTGATTCGGATATAAATGCACTACTGAAATTCCCTGAGCCATTTGGGCTATATCCTTTTTCTTTACATTATTCAAATAGTAAGACAGAAATACTCCGTTTATTTTTGAACGAATAATATTCAAATCACTACCTAAAGCAATACCGCTTTCTAAGACACAAGATGCTGTAGCGATATCTATTTGAGTTTCCCCTGAAGCAGGAATAATTACATCATTTGCTTTACTTAAGACCAAATGTTCAGCATTTAAATTAGTGTGTGATTTAATTGTGCTTATTGTTTCGGTATAGTGAGTATAAAGTTCTCCATATCTAACACAGGGTAGATTACCATTTTCAACAATGTCAGCCTTTGAGATTCCTTTCCCTTTCAAAAATGTAGCAACCTCCCCCAACTTCTTCTCCACCCAATCCCCATCATTCTCGAACTCCTTAAACCGATACTTAGGCACCGTTTCACCTCCTGAGCTTGCTGAAGGATCCGGAAAAAGGTTTTGTATCAACCCTTTTTTGTGGCGTTTGAGTAAATCCAACTTTTGGCTGTGGGCAGCAATAACTTCATCTAAAGAAGAAAGACAGGAAGCGATTTTTTGTTGTTCATATTGTGAATTACAAATTACAAGTTCAAAGTCGCGAATTGCTTTTAATTGAATGTTAGGTAATCCAGAACCTACTCTCAACTTCATTAAATTTTCTTCATTAAACTTTAATAAATGGTATAGAAATAATTTAATGATGTTATTTCTTAAAATCAATTTATAACAATGACCACCTAACCAAAATTTAGAAGTCATATAATTTACAAAACCACAGGAGTTACCGCCCTCGCTAATCGTAATAGTGTTTTCTTCTGTATTGAATTTATTGGTATATCCTGATGCATTAATTCCGCCATTTTGACAAGGATACACTCCGAATACAGTTAATTCACTTCTATTTAACTGTTCCCCTTTTTTTATATCACTTAAATCAAACAAAGATTTTTTTTCCCATCCCCCCTCATTCTTAAACTCAGGAAAACGCAATTCAGGTACTAATTTTTCTTTACTCATGTTCAATTGCCTTTAAAATATTAGCTATTGAGTTTTTCTCCAACTTGGAGAAAGCAAACCATTTCTTACCCAAATCTTTTAGTGAAGCACCTAAATGATAGACTTCTGTATAGTCAATAATCAAAAAACGGTCGTGGCTTTTGGTAAAGAGTTTTATTTCAAAATTGGAGTATTGTTCGTTGGCCTTTTTTACGTCTAAAGTTAATTGTTTAGAAACGGTTTTGGTGAGTAAGAGAACCTTTACGTCTTTACCCTTCTTTGCTAAATGGGTAAGTGTGTTTTCATCTATATAATTATCAATTAAAATAATAGACTTTTTAGAAGAGCGTATGATTTTGGAAGCCAGTTCGTATGCATCAAATACTTGTCCATCAAAGAATACGCCCTGGTTGGGAATTTCATACCTACTCTCTAATGTTTTAAATACCTGCTCAAACTTATTATCCGTTTCCAATTGTTTACGTTCTATGCCTTCCATTCTTTGCAATAAACCCAAATTGTTATGTAAGAATTTTCGCATTTGCACAAAAGCATTAATTATCTGAATACTTACTTTTATTGCAATATCACTTCTCAAAACCGCCGATAGCATCGCTACACCTTGCTCTGTAAAAACATAAGGGTTGCTTGAAGAATGTTTAAGTATTTCGAACCGGTCGCAATTTGCGACCAGTTCCTCTTTTTCGGGATTAGTTAGTTGAAAGCGAAAGGTTTCAGGAAATCGTTCTATATTTCTTTTAACTTGCTCGTTTAGCCTTTTCACTTCTACCTGATACATTTCAGCCAGATCACGATCTATCATTACCTGTTCGCACCGAATAGTAAAAATACGTTGTTCTATTTGCTGCTGTGATATAGTCAGATCCTTATTCATAAGCTGCTATTCCTGAAATTTCACGCCCTTGGGCGATTTTTTTTAATTGCGGCACTAAGTCTGCCATCAAATCCAATTCTTTCACTCTGCGTTCTTTCCAGCTTAATTCCAAAGGTTCTAAAAGGTCGGTTAGCTTTTCTCCGTCAAAAATCATTCGGCTCATAATGGCATCCACAAAGGTTTTTAAGTCTGCTGTTTGCAATCCATGTTGCTGGGCAATGGTGGCTAATTCTTTCTCGTTTTTCTCTACTTTAAAAGTATCATAGCCTTTTGTTAGTGTTTCTACATTTTGGCCGCTGTTCCAGTCCAGGCCATTGATGTACTCCGTTAAATCTTCTTGTTCGTCCATCATATTGGCATTAGCACTCAGCAAGCTTATTACTTGTGCTTTTGTCATTTTTTCTTTAGCAGGTTTTTGTTGTGTGCTATCTGCTATTAAATTCATGATATAGTCGTAATCAATCAGGGCAGAAGCAAAAAGCACAAATTCAAAATCCAATTGTTGCATTTCAGATGAAACAGCATCATCATCGTTCTGCTTTATTGCTCTAAATTTCCTGGCCGTTTCTAAATAAGAACTTCTAAAATCCTGCAATATTTCTTTTGGTAAAATAGTTTCTATCAGGGCTTGTTGCTGCTCGGTTATGTCGGTGTATTGGTCTAATTGGGTTTTAAGGCGTTGTACTTCCTTAAAGTTTTTAATAAACGAAATTCTTGCTGCATTGCCTTTCAGGTTATACACTTCTTGCGGTTCGTTTACTAAATCCTGTTCCTGCATAAATACGCCCAAGGCTTCTACCGCTTTTTTGTATTTATTAATCACTAATGGAGCAGGTTCCACCAACCAAATTTCTTTGGCTTTACCCTTGTCTTCGCCCGAAAAAAGAGCAATGGCCTGGTTTACAGCTTCCTGTTGCGAACGGAAATCTAAGATATTTCCGTAAGGTTTGGTATCGTTCAGCACGCGGTTGGTTCTGGAAAATGCCTGAATTAAACCATGGTATTTTAATTTTTTATCTATATAGATCGTATTTAGATATTTAGAGTCAAAACCTGTGAGCAACATGTCCACCACAATGGTAATGTCAATTTTATTTTTGTGTGGATAGTCTTTGTTGCTGTATTTCTGGTCTTTGATACGCCTTTGCACATCCTGGTAATACAAATCAAATTCGTTGATGGTATGATTGGAGCCATATTGTTGGTTATAATCAGCAATAATGGTTTTAAGCGCAGCCTTTTTCTCTTCGGGGTTTTGTTTGTTGTCTTCTTTTTCCTGTGCCAGGTCTTCCTGTATCTGCTGAATGTCTTTGTTTCCTTCGGCCGGCGGAGAAAATACACAAGCTATATTTAACGTAACATAATCAGGATTTTCGGCTTGTTTCTTCTTTTGAATTTCTTTGAAAAGCTGGAAATATTCAATAGCGTTGTTAATGGAAGCGGTTGCCAAAACAGCATTGAAACGACCTGAATTTGTTGCTGCATTGTGCTTATCTAAAATGGCTTCAACTACTGCCTGTTGTGCAATGGGTTCGCCTGGTTTTGGATTTTGAGTGCCTTTACCTTTAAAATAATCAATGTGAAAACGCAATACATTTTTGTCCTCAATAGCGTGGGTAATGGTATAGGCGTGTAATTTTTGCTGAAATATGTCTTCCGTGGTTTTGTATGAAGCTTCTTCACCTTCCCGTATTTGATAAGAAGCATTTTCATCAAAAATGGGAGTGCCCGTAAAGCCAAATAATTGGGCATTCGGGAAAAACTCTTTTATGGCTTTGTGATTATCACCAAACTGCGAACGGTGGCATTCGTCAAAGATGAAAACAATACGTTTATTTTTTAAAGGCTCAAGGCGTTCCTTGTAGTTTTTTGTATTCGTACCGTCCAATGCCAAACCTAATTTTTGAATGGTGCAGACAATTACTTTGTCTGCATAGTCGGTAGATAATAAACGCCTAACCAATGTTTCGGTATTAGTGTTTTCTTCTACACTTCCTTCCTGAAATTTGTTGAACTCTTCGCGTGTTTGCCGGTCAAGGTCTTTACGGTCAACTACAAATAAACATTTTTCAATATCAGCATTGTCTTTCAGGAGAGTAGAAGCTTTAAAAGAAGTTAATGTTTTACCGCTTCCTGTGGTGTGCCAGATATAACCGTTACCTCTGTTTTGATGAATGCAATCAACAATTGCTTTAACTGCATAAATTTGATACGGGCGCATCACCAGCAATTTTTGTTCACTCTCTACCAGCACCATATATTTACTCAACATCTCTCCCAGCGTACATTTGGCTAGAAATTTTTCTGTAAACAATTCAAGATGTGTGATTTTTTTATTGAGCTCATCTGCTAATTGATAAATGGGCAAAAACTGTTCTTCTGCATTGAAAGCAAAATGTTGGTTTTTATTATTAGCGAAATAGTGAGTGTTTGTTTTGTTGCTCACTATAAACAATTGCATATAGCAAAGTAATGAATTACCATAGCCATTGCCCGCTTCATTTTTATAATCCACTATTTGCTGCATCGCTTTTCGTGGAGAAATGTCATTTTTTTTCAATTCGATTTGCACCACAGGCAAACCATTAATGAGCAAAATGATGTCATAACGCTGATGGCTGTTTTCAGTATTGATCCTTAATTGACTAATTACTTCAAAATCATTTTTACACCAGTCTTTATTATTCACTAAAGTGTAATGAAGTGGCGTTCCATCCTCCCGTTGGAAGTAGTTTCTTTCACGCAACAATTTTGAGGCGGCAAATACATCAGAATTGATGATTTCTTCGCGTAACCTTAAAAATTCATTCTCTGATAGGTTTACACGATTCAGCGCTTCAAATTTATTTTTGAAATTTTGTTCAAGCGATTTTCTATCAACTATTTCTGGTCGATAAATATATTTAAGCTCTATTAGCTGCTTAATTAATGATTCTTCTATTTCGTTTTCCTTACTCATTATCCTTCTTTCAATAAATCTTTGGCATTAACATCTAATATTTTTGCAATACGATATAAATCTTCAATGCTAGGTTGTCTAACATTACGCGCATACTCGTTAATGGAGTTGTAGCTTTTATCTAACTTTTTCGCAAGCCAACTTTGTGAGATGCCTTTTTCTTTCAGTACTTCTTTAATTCGGTTCATTTGAAGCCCAATTATATTTTATTCTCTCAAATATAACTAAAACACACTAACAAATAGTGTAAATGTCCACTGTATTATTGTGAAAATGGAGAGTCAGGTTCCATTTTTTTCAACATTGGCAGAGGCATTCGCAATGTGGTTTTTTTTATTGAAAATCCGCAAATCCCTTGCTTTATAGTTGAAAAGCAGCAGAAAATTAATGGGTCTTGTCAAATAGAAAAAGAAAGTAATTCTATGAAATATTCCCTTCCCTTATTTTTTACAATGCTAACCATTCTTGTATTAGGAAGTTGCGACAAAAAGATGGAAGATAACACTTGCACCTCTGTTGTTAAAGCGCCTGTTTCAAAAATAGAAGGACCAACATCTGCCCTCCTCAACCAGGAAATAACCTTAACCGTTTCATTCGGATGTTTCAATGGCTGCGGCCAGTTTGGAAGTTTTGAAGAAACAACTTTAGGAAATTCAACAACCATCCTTGTAAATGCAAAATATGTAGGATGCATTTGTACACAGGATGCGCCAACTCGTAAAACTTCCTATACATTTAAAAGATCACAGCAAGGAGTTTATGAATTGAAGTTTTTTCAATCGGATAATACTTACATCACGCATAGTATTGCTGTTAATTAAACCTAAGAACTCTCATATCGTGTGGTTCTTTTTTTTCAATGTAAGGTAATCGATGTAATAGATCAATCTTACCGTTAATTCACTACCATGCGGCTGATTAAAGACTTGTAGCAGGTTACCCGGATACTTTTTGTAATCGTTTCCATTGATAGGAAAATCATTACCCAGCCAGTTTTTGTAGCCAATGATCAGCCTGCTTCCGTATTTGAAATCCCAGGTATAAAACATGTCTAAATTAAACGCATTAAAATTTTGATCCTTGCCCGGTACAAAAGCATGCGGCAATAATTCTCCATTTGCATCCACATAAAAAAATGTTTCATAAAAAACCTTACTCCAATAATGCCTGGCCCTAAGCGACAGGTTCATCCTGGAAGAAAAATTATAAATACCATTTACAATGGTTGAAACGCTGGTGGTTTGTCTTCTGCCCGCAACAGGTTCACCCGATGCCTCCCGAAATGCATAACCGTAGTTTCCATTATCGTGCATCCTGGTTACATCAATATCCAAGCTGAAACGCTCGCTGAATCTATACCTTGGCGCAACCTGAAATGTTAGGTAAGGATCATTAGGCAATGGCGATTCTGCAAAGCCCAATTGATACCTGAGAAAAAATCGTTTCCGGCTATCACTACTACCTGATGCAGATGCATACCAATAAGGTGTTTTCTTCATCATGCGGCCATCTGTGCGTAACTCGAAATAATCACGCTGCCAAACTGGTTGCCAGTTGGCCTGAATACTGAGGTCCCAGAAATTTTTAAAAAACCAAAAGCCTTTACCCTGCAATATGATATTGGAAAACTTAAAAGGTTTGTAGAGATAGTCGGGTAAAACGGTAAGACTATAATTATAACTCAAAAAATTACGTGTAGGTGTAAACATGTTATAACTAATTCTGGCTATACCTGAAAAGTTATTGGGTGCACGTTGAATGCCCAGGTCGTTAGGATCGTACCGTTCAGAAACGATGGTGTTTTGGAATAAGTATTGAATATTGCCACTCACTTTGGCATAGGAGGTAACGGATTTAAAACCGTTGTAGTTATCAATACCCGTGATCTGACTGTATTTGCCCGACCAGTTAAAATTATGACGGTTGCCCTTATCGTATAAAATAGCATCGATACCTGTTACATTGGCATTTCTATTACCACCAGCCCGCCATACATTGGTATTGGTTAAGGTAAGTGAGGATCGGTTTGAGAGGGCCTGGTCAAGCACTATAATATTGTAATTGGTAAGCGGTTCTGTTTCGATTGAGGTTGTTTCTTTGTTGGCTTTATTTTCAACGGTCGCATGAATGGGCGCGCCAATTGCATTGAATATACCGATACCCAGTTTCTTTTTGGTACGGCCCGAAAATTTAGAGGCATTGTACAATTGGGTAACGCCGGGGTTGGAAATAATTTCCAGGTTGGGATTTCTATTCACTAAATTATTGACCGACTGATAGCCTGCTGGCGTGGCCCCTACCCTTCGGGAATAAAACAAGCCCGACTTATTAAACAGCTCAATACCTTCTGTAAAAAAAGGTCGGTTTTCCTGAAACTGAACTTCAAAAGGTGTAAGGTTTAATACCACATTATCTGAAATAACCTGACCAAAATCGGGAATTACGGTTGCATCCAGTGTAAAGCTTTCATTGATGCCATATTTCACATCCATTCCACCATTGCGTAAGAATTCAGTTTTTGTTTTACTGTTGGCATAGGGAACAGATCTTACTCCTGCAGTTAAATAGGGTAAAAAAGATAATCTTAAGGGAGGATCAATATTTTCTACACCGGTAAGGTTTCCAAACTGGTTTACAAAACCGTTTTGGTTAGGATCTACTTTATTCCAGAATGCGCTTTCATTGGTTCGGCGCATATAGCGTTGAAAATTAATACCCCAGTCCTGTTTATCCTTTTTTGAAAAACGGAGGGCAGAATAAGGAATCTTCATTTCAAGGCTCCAGCCATCTTCGTGAATTTTTACATTACTCTCCCAAACAGCATCCCAGGTATAATCTGTAGGTAACCCGAATTGTGTTGCCAGATTGGCTACTAATCTTCCATCGGTTTGTACATTTCGGGAAGTAACCAGAAACTGAAAGCCATTCTGGTCATCATTGTAGGTGTCGAAAAAAACGCTGAAATAATCTACATCCTTTCTCTGTTCCCCATCACGGGATGTAAGTTGTTTCCTGATTTTGCCGGGAAGGTCTTTAAGATAAGCCCCAATATAAACTGCCTGATCATCATACAAAACATGCACAATCGTGTTTTGCGAACAGGGCTCACCGAAGCTTGGACTATTTTGTATAAACTGATCAGCTATTACTGATTCCTTCCAAATGGATTCATCCAGTAAACCATCAATTTTAATGGCAGTCTTTATCCTAAGTGCAGGCAATTGTTTTTCCTGTGCATTAGGTGCAAGTGTAATCAACAAACAAATCAGCAAACAAATCTTTTTCATGCACGCAATAAATGCCGCAAAAATAGCTGTTTGGTATCTGTGGCGCACAAAAATTATTACAGCGTAATTAAATAGTCAAAAGGGATAAAGCATACCCTCATTTTGCTTAAATCAATGGCTTAATCCCTAACATATATAGGAATCCCTTAATTGATCTTCTTCTTCAAACTACTAACCTGTGCCTGCAAATTATTAACCATGCCAGCCAATTGGTTTACATCCCATCTGGGACCTGTATTGGCCTTTTGCATAATGTATACAGCTTTCCATACTTCCAATACATCTTCAGAACTAACATGGTAGGGTTCGTATTGGGGATTATCGCTGATGAGGGTGAGCTTATTTTTTAAGCGGTTATTCTTCATCAATCGTTTGTAAACCACGCCTTCATTTTTAGACAATACCACATAGGTATTACTATTCTTCACATCTTCCAGGTCCTCCACCTTTTCGCCAACAATTACACTGCCACTGGGTGTAGGCAACATACTATCGCCTATTATTTCAAAAGCGCGGTATTGGCCAGGCCCCAACATAGGTAAGGTAAAGGTGTTCAGCTCATCCACAAATTCAGGATCACCATAGCCTGCTAAATAACCGGCTGCTGCTTTTACGGGTACAAAACGCACTTCAGCCACTTCAGCCACCATCTTCATCTGACGGCGCTTTTCGAGATAGCTAATGGCTTTGGGTTCGGATATATCTTTAAACAAAAAATCTTCCAGACTCAATCTAAAAATATTACAGATCTGCTCCATCACTTCTAACCTTGGCTCAGCACGCTCTTCCTCATAAGCCCCCACCAGGGATCTTTTGATCTTGAGTTTGTTGGCAAATTCTTCCTGTGTCCAGCCCCGCAGCTTGCGCAGGTAGCGTAAATTTTTTCCGGCGTTTGACATGGCTAATTGATTTAGTTAGCAAATTACTAATATTTTTAGTTAAAACAAAAAATATTTTATATAGCCACAGATTTCACAGATTATCACAGATTTTTTCTGTGTAAATCTGTGTAATCTGTGGCAACCCTATTTTCAAGCATTGAGAAATACAATGTTGCATTACATTCGCTTATAGTATTTTTCTCTTAAAAATTTCTTGCAATGAAAAAACTGTTACTGTTATTACTCCTTTGTTATTCGCATCATTCAATTTCACAAACCAATCAAAACTGGACGGATGATTTGATCCTTACGCCTGAGAGATCAAACTTTGAAAAGACCTCCTCGTATGCAGATGTGATGAATTTAATCAATACTATCAAAACCAAAAGTCCCTTTATTCAGGTTTCCACCATTGGCAAGAGTACATTGGGTAAAGATATTCCGATGGTGATACTTGCCAACCCTATGATCAGCTCTCCTGCAGAGGCAAAAGCTTCTGGAAAAATTGTGACATATATACAGGGCAATATTCACGGGGGTGAAGTAGAAGGCAAAGAAGTAGTGATGATGCTGATGCGGGATATTCTTTTAGGAACAAAATCTTCCTTGCTCAACAATCAAATCATACTATTTGTACCCATCTACAATACGGATGGTAATGATAAAATGGCCAAGGGTTTAAGACCATCACAGGAAAACAGTCCGCTTGAAACAGGTGAAAGAGAAAATGGACAGGGACTCGATTTAAACCGTGATGCCATCAAGATGGAAACCCCGGAAACACAGGGTTTGATACAAAATGTAATCACAGCCTGGGATCCGCAAATGAGTGTAGATCTGCATACCACCAATGGCACCTGGCATGGCTATTCACTAACCTGGGCACCCAGTTACCTTTCTGCGGGTGAACCATCTACTTATCAATATAATAATGAGGTGATTCTTCCTTTTATCACTAAAAAAGTGAAAGAAACCAATGGTCTTCATTTTGGGCCATTTGGAGATTTCAGCACACGTGAAGGCTGGCCTTTGAAAAACTTTTATACTTATAACCACCATCCCCGATATGTAGTTAACCAGTTTGGCTTGCGCAATAGAATGGCCATTTTAAGTGAATCATTTGCGCATGAAAGATTTTATCAGCGCATCAACAGCACCTATGTTTTTGTGCAGGAAATTTTGGACTATTGTAACCAACATGCAAAAGAAATTATAAAGATCAACCATGATGCAGAATTAGCAGCTATTAAAAATGTAGCAGAAAATGCAGGTAAGGCGAAAAAAGGTGTCCGATTTAAAATGGTGCCAACAGTCAATCCCCTCAATGGTTTCAGAACCTATAACTATGAAAGTTTTACAAAAGCTGATGGAAGTAAACAGCTTTTAAAAACAGGACGAATTGTTACCTATGATAATATTGCTTACTATGGCGCTTTTAAAGACAAGGTACAAAGTACAGTGCCTAATGGATACATTATTCCTGCGGCGATGAAAAAAATTGCAGATCATCTGATTAAACAGGGTGTAATTGTAACAGAATTGACAAAGGACGAAAATTTTACAGGAGAAGTATTTCAAATAGAAAAATACAATCGTTCTCCCCGCAAATTTGAAGGTCACCAAATGGCATCTGCAGAAGGTAAATTTGAAGCTTCAACTATTACTGCAGTAAAAGGAGATTTTAAAGTAGAGATGACACAACCACTTACCAACCTGATATTTTACATGCTGGAACCGCAATCGGATGATGGATTGTTGAACTGGAATTTCTTTGATGAATATATGGAACAGAATGGGGTGAATACAAAGACAGTTGCTTATCCTATATTTAAATACTTTTCGAGCGTTGTGAATGATAAGGAGAAAGTGAAAAAGAAATAAAAAAAATTAGCCGCAGTTTTTATGTTTGAAATCTAAGTTTCCAGATATTATATTCAGGAAAACTAAATTTATGAACATAAGAACATCTCAAATTAAG
>CALRUV010000062.1:0-16272 GCA_943371455.1 Chitinophaga pinensis
GAATGAAATTTTCAGGAAACTGGGATTGGGTATGATTGATGGCGGAATGGTTTCTATTTCATCCGTTAAAGTAACCCCCGACCTGCTGGAAGCACGTATTTACCTGAGTTTATTTCAGGTAAAAGATGCCAAAGGCGTGATGAAAACTATCGAGTTAAGGGCCTGGGAAATTAAAAAAGAGCTTGCTGAGAAAGTAAAACACCAACTCAGGAGGATTCCCGTATTGCATTTCTACCATGATGACACATTGGATTATGTGTTTAAGATGGAAGAGATCTTTAAAAAAATCGGGGACGAGCAAAAACCGGAATCAGAATAAGGAAATATTAACCGATCAATAATTAGCGAATTGATGGATAATCAAAGGCTTTAGCTAAATGATTGGTATTTTTCCGCCAATCCACTATTTTACTAATTCACTAATCCGAAACCCGCAATCCGCAACCCTCTACCATGAACCTTCTCTTCGCCTGGCGATATTTCAGGTCAAACAAATCCACCAATGCTATCAATATCATTGCCTGGATAAGTATGATGGCTATAGGTGTAGGAACGGCGGCACTGATCATTGTATTAAGTGTATTCAATGGTTTTGAAGATCTGGTTAAAGGCTTATATGCTGATTTCTATGCTGATATGCGTATTGTTCCCGCAACTGGCAAAACCTTTCATATCTCTGCGGAACAAATTGAAAAAATAAAAAATACAGCGGGCATTGCTGTTATCAGTTATGTAGCAGAAGAAAAAGCAGTGTTGAATGGCGCATTTCAAACCATCATATCTTTAAAAGGCGTAGATAACCAATATGCGCAGGTTACCAGTATCAATACACCCCAACACATTATCCGGGGTAAATATGATATGGGCACGATTGATGCACCTAAGCTCTTTGTGGGTTCGGGTATTGAAAATGCTGCCGGACTAAGTGTTGAAAAAGAACAGTTTACCGCTACTATTTATTTGCCCAATAAACAGGCTTCCAAACTGATTGCGGATGATGGATTACATGCATTCACCGTTACCCCTGCAGGCACTTTTGCGGTGCAACAGGATTTTGACAATAAATATGCTTTTACCAATTTGGCTTTTGTAAAATATATGCTGGGTATGTCGGCAGATGAATTTAATGCTGTGGAATTAAAAGTGACTGATTCACCTGAAAAAGTAAAAGCGCGCTTAGAATCCCTGCTGGGTAAATCATTATTAGTAGAAACACGTTATGAGCAAAACAAAAGTTTGTATGCCGTAATGCAGATGGAAAAATGGGTGATCTATTGTATCCTTTCCCTAATACTGGTGGTAGCGGCATTCAATATGATTGGTGCTTT
The DNA here is from genome assembly GCA_943371455.1 of Chitinophaga pinensis. Taxonomy (GTDB): domain Bacteria; phylum Bacteroidota; class Bacteroidia; order Chitinophagales; family Chitinophagaceae; genus Sediminibacterium; species Sediminibacterium pinensis_J. The sequence continues at coordinate 1,329 of CALRUV010000062.1, forward strand.
AACCATGCTGGTGCTGGAGAAAAAAACTGATATCGCTGTTTTAAAAGCCATGGGTGCAAGCGAAAAAAAAATACAAGGTATCTTTTTATATGAAGGACTGTTATTAGCCGCATTGGGTGGCGGTTCCGGCGTTTTACTCGCTATTTTTATCTGTTATCTCCAGATAAAATTTCATTTGATAAAATTAGGCGGCGAATCATTTATTATTGATTACTATCCTGTAAAAATGTTCGCCTCAGACTTTCTATTAGTAACTACAACAGTGGTGATCATTGCATTACTGGCTGCATGGGTACCTTCCAGAAAGGCCAGCAGGCAACTGTTTTCCCTTAAGAGTTAAAAATTAATAGTTAATAGTTAAAAGTGTAGGCTATTTTAAACGATTTTGGGCTTTATTATTGCTCATCAAAAAAGTCCTCGTCTATTTGCTTTATTTCATAAGTCGTCCTTACTTGAATTCCTACGTTGAATTCATGCATAAGTGATACCAATTTCAGTCCGTCAATACAAATTATTTTATGATGTGCAGAACGTGCTTTTTCTATTGCCTTTTCGTCAAATTCTGATGTTGTGACAAATACTCCCTTATTAGTGTCACCACTCATAGCACCAATAAAATTTCGAATATCCTTTTCTCTAACCTTATTTTCGTTAAATCTTTTAGCTTGTATGTAAATTTTATCTAAGCCAAGTTTATCTTCATTAATTATTCCATCAATTCCTCCATCGCCAGATTTTGATGTTTCTATGAATTCTCCGTATCCCATTTTTCTTAATAGTCTTAAAACAACTTTTTCAAAAAAATAGGGGTCGATGTTCTTTAACTTTAAAAGAAGTTCGTTTTTGACATCATTTTCAATTCTATTAAAACCTTCGTCAATTAAGTCTTGTGGAGAAGATATTTCAAGTTTTTGCTCCCCTGAAATGGATTGTTTTTCTTGTTTATAGAAATCCAACAATGAACTCTCATTTTCTAAATCTCTTACAGATAATGTGGCTGAGTGGTTTTTCCCTTTTTCAGTAATTTGAACATGTCCACGTTGAGGAAATAAAACGTATCCGCCTTTCTTTAAATAAGACTTACCCCATGCGATTCTGTTGTCAATAAGAAGATCGCCAGATTTAGTTTCTATCTTATGTTGTTCGTCCGTTAGCCCTGAGTAGAACTTTGCTTTTACTTCTTCAATCAGTTCTCTTGTCTTAAAAACCTTACCAGTTTTCAAGATTTCGAGAATTGGGATAAATGTCTCGTCAAATTTTGGTATATCCATCTAGTTGAATTCTTGTCTTATTAAATAGCAGTTAGCTATTGACTTTTCTCTAATAATGGTTAACGCTTAATCTTCTCCGCACTATTAACTTTTAACTATTAATTTTTAACTAATAGCTCAATAATCTCCTAAAGTCTCCGGCAATTGCCCCAAAGCCTTTGCCAACTGTTCATCATTAGGTGCAATACCATGCCACTCATGGCTACCTTCCATAAAGTCAATTCCTTTTCCCATTTCCGTTTTCATTAAAATACAAATAGGTTTGCCCTGACCGGTGATGGATTTTGCCTTATTTAAAATAGCAACCGTATCATCCATATCATTGCCATCCATTTCTATAACTGTCCAGTTAAAAGCTTCAAATTTGGCGCGGAGATTGTCCAGTCCCATTACTTTTTTAGTTGGACCGTCAATTTGCTGACCATTTACATCAATGCTGGCAATCAGGTTGTCAACCTTATGGTGAGCCGCAAACATGATAGCTTCCCAGTTTTGACCTTCGTCCAGTTCTCCATCTCCATGTAGAGAAAATACCAGGTGGTTATCTCCGTTCAGTTTTTTGGTTAATGCAGCACCTATGGCAACGCTCATACCTTGCCCTAATGAACCACTGGCAATTCTTATACCTGGTAAGTGTTCGTGTGTGGTAGGATGCCCTTGCAATCTGGTATTGATTTTACGGAAACTGGCCAGTTCTTTTACTTCAAAATAACCAGAACGGGCAAGGGCCGAATAATATATGGGGGAAATATGACCGTTGGATAAGAAGAAAAGATCCTCATTCTTTCCATCCATCGAAAAATTTCTGTCGTGTTTCATAATTTCAAAGAAGAGGGCCGCAAAATAATCTGCACAACCCAATGAACCACCCGGGTGCCCGCTTTGAACCCCGTGCACCATTCTTACAATATCACGCCTCATCTGGCATGAAACATCTTTTAATTCCTGTATACTGGCCATTGCCTTAATTTTTATGGCAGCGAAGATAGGAGATATTGGATGATTAGCTGAGCGCTTTATCAGTAAAAACTGCACCGTTTCCGCTTGTTTTTTCACATAAATCAATCAGAACGAATATTCCATCAAACCAATCCCCAACTATTTATTAATTTCGCCACTACTAATAAAAAAGATGCTATGTCGGAAGAATTACAATTAATAGTGGAAGATGCAGAAGACAGTATGCGTAAAGGCATTAGTCACCTGGAAGTAGAATTAACCAAGATCAGGGCAGGAAAAGCCAGTCCTGCTATGCTGGATGGCATCAACGTAGATTATTACGGGTCGCCTACACCAATTGCCCAGGTAGCCAATATCAGTGTGTTGGATGTTAGGACCATCAGCATTCAACCCTGGGAAAAAAATATGTTACAGCCTATCGAGCGTTCCATCATGCAGGCCAATATTGGCATTACCCCGCAGAATGATGGCAACCAGCTGAGACTGTTTATGCCTCCTTTAACAGAAGAGAGAAGAAAAGAACTGTTTAAAAAAGCAAGTGCAGAAGGGGAGCATTCAAAAATCGCCATTAGAAATATCAGAAGGGACGCCATTGAGCAGGTTAAAAAACTTACCAAAGATGGATTGAGTGAGGATGCAGCAAAGGATGGAGAGAAAAGCATTCAGGAAATTACTGACAGGTATATCGTTTTGGTTGATAAGCATCTAGCTGCAAAGGAAAAAGAAATGATGTCTGTATAAAAAAGGTGCCTTTCTTTTCTGAACTCAATCTTAAGACGCTTTTATTTGGTTGCGGTTTTTTTATTTACCAGGTATACGCCTACCAGAATAATTGACAAACAACCTACCTGGTACGTACTTACACTTTCTCCATAGAGTAAACCCCAGAAAACAGCTACAAAGGGTATTCCATAGGTAACGGTGGTGGCAAATAAAGCGCCGGCTCTTTTTACAAGAATGTAAAAAATAATGGATGCAAAAGCGGTACCAACGATACCCAGCATAGCGGATGCAAGATTGGCATATAAATAGCTGCTATCCGTGAATGGCAGCGAAAAGTATCCGGTAAAATATAAAATGAACAAAGAGGGGATGATGAGGAATACAAAGGCAATGGCGGCAATATTTATAGAAGCTACGCCTTGCATGTTTCTGCCAATCAGGTTAACGTTGATGCCATAAAAAATGGTGGCAATCAGTACCAATAAGGTATAACTAAAATGCTGTAGCTCTATCTTTCCGGAAGGCGCCATTAACATGGCTAAACCAACAAAACCGATCAATACACCAATAATTTTTTGCAATCCAGGTTTTAACTGGAAAAAGCTCATGCCTACCAGGATAGTGAACAAAGGCGTTAAAGCATTCAGAATTCCAGCCAGAGAACTGTCTATTTTGGTTTCAGCGATGCAAAAAAGATAAGCCGGAATAAAGCTTCCGAGAAATCCGGAAAGTATGACCAGTTTTAATTTTTTTCTGGGTACTTCTCTTAAAGCCTTTACCACAAAGGGAATTAGTACTACACCGGCGCTAAGCATACGGAGAGAAGCCACATGAAAAGGTGATAAGGTATTCATGCCTGCTTTCATCAAAATAAAGGAACTACCCCAAATAATGGCAAGCAATGAAAACAGTCCCCAATTGATGAGTTTATCTTTCAAACAGTTAATTTGGTCAAAGATGCTGTTTTTACAAGCGTAAATGAATAATTTTAGTGAAATGGATCAATCATGAGCGCTATTCAATTATCGGAAATCAATACCAGGGCACCTAAAAAACTGGATAAGGAAAAAATTAAAGCCCAAACTGCCAAACTTATCGAAGAACTGGATGAATTGCAGAATACCCTCTACGCAGATTCCCGGCATTCCATCCTGATTGTTATTCAGGGCATGGATGGGAGTGGTAAAGACGGACTGATCCGGGATGTTTTGGGTAAGTTCAATCCACAGGGTGTAACGGTAAAATCCTTTAAAGCACCAACGCCCGAAGAATTATCGCACGATTTTTTATGGCGTGTGCATGAACATGCGCCGGCCAAAGGAATGATACAGATTTTTAATCGCTCACACTACGAAGACATCCTCATAACGCGCGTTCATAACTGGTGCGATGATAAACTGTCGAAGGAAAGGATGAAAGCCATCAATGATTTTGAAGACCTGCTTGTTAAACATAGTAATACCCATATACTAAAGTTTTACCTGCATATTTCCCCTGAAGAACAACAAATGAGGTTAAAAGAAAGAATAAAGGATCCCCAGAAACAATGGAAGTATAACGAAAAGGATTTTGAAGAAGCCAAACTCTGGAAGATCTATATGAAGATGTACCAGGATTGTTTTAACCTATGTAATAAGGTGCCCTGGCAAATCATACCCGCAGATCAGAACTGGTATAAGGAATACTTAGTAGCTAAAGCTTTACATGAACTACTAATTGGGTTGAATTTGCAATATCCAGGACTGAAAAAATAAAACTGCTATTGCTGATTCGTCATCTTTTTGTATTTTTATAGCCAATTAAATTGTCATTTTATGGGTATGCTCAAAGAATTCAAAGAATTTGCGATGAAGGGCAATCTGGTTGATATAGCTGTTGCCTTTGTAATGGGAGCTGCTTTTGGAAAAATTGTATCATCTTTTGTGGATGGCATCATCATGCCCCTGGTAGGAATGCTTACGGGTGGTGTTGATTTTTCTGATAAAGTGGTGGTCTTGAAAGGAGCTGTTGCTGAAGTAAAAGATGCAGCAGGAACTGTTATTACGCCTGCTGTTGCTGAAGTTACCTTACAATATGGTGCTTTTATCACCAACCTGATTGATTTTATTATCGTTGCGTTTTCTGTTTTCATGGTGATCAAAGCCATCAATAAACTGAAAAAAGAAGAAGTGGCTGCCCCCGCTGCACCACCCGAGCCTTCCAGCACAGATAAGTTATTAGTGGAAATTAGGGATGCGTTGAAGAAATAGTTTAAGGTTTTGGGTTTTGGGTTTAGCGTTGGTTTTGCCGCAAACGCCTAACTCAATACTTGAAACCCTAAACTCAAAACTCAAAACTCTCAACTCTAAACTGTCCTCGTGGATAACTATTCTCACCATCCCCCCCTTTTTCGTGCATAATCGTTTTCTTTGCAGCTAAAGTTTCTGTACCGTGAATAATGTGAGTTACCAGATTAAGTTAGATCAGTTTGAAGGTCCCTTCGATTTATTGTTATTTTTTATCGAAAGGGATGAACTGGATATTTATAATATTCCCATTACCAAGATCATCAATGATTTTCTGGACTATATACACCAGGGGGAAAAACTGAATATTGAACTCAGCAGTGAATTTATTTTATTCGTTTCCACACTTATGCGTATCAAGGCAAGGTTATTATTACCTCGCAAAGAAATTGATGCCGAAGGCAATGAGATAGACCCCAGACAGGAACTGATTGAAAAGATATTAGAATACAAACGCTTTAAAGAAGCTGCTACGCAAATGGCCGAGATGGAAGCGCAGCGTATGTTGATGATCAAACGCGGGAACCTGCAAAGGGAGATCACATTTCTAGGTGAAGAAGCATCAGAAGGAACGGAGATTCAAAATATCACTTTATTCAAGCTGATGAAGGCTTTTGAAAAAGTGATGCTACGGGTTCAGGAAAGACAAAATAAACCTGTTCATACGGTTGTTCGCTACAACTATACCATGGAAGGTAGCAGAGACTATATGTTAGATATAGTGCAGAAAGGGAAAACAGTTTCCTTTGAAAAAGTTTTTGAGGTCTGTAATGATAGAATACATGCATTGTTCCTGTTCCTGTCTTTACTAGAACTTTCACAACAGAAATATATGAAGCTACTGGTGGGCCAGGGCATGAATAATTTTATTGTTGAATGGAATGAGAACCGCGAAGAAGATATTCTAGCAGATACCCAATCTTCCAAAGAAGAAACGGAACAAGGATTTTTGCCAGAATAAATGAAGTGGCTCATTTATCCATTTAAAACCTTAGCTATAACTTTCTCTTTCATCAATTCCCTAACGGCATCAGCAATTCCCTGTGCATCATAAGCGCATTCCCTGTGTAATTCTTTCAGGGTTCCATGTTCCACCAGTCTGTCTGGTATACCCAGTATTTTTATCTGGGCCTGGTAATTGTTGGCATTCATAAATTCTAGAACAGCAGAACCAAAGCCGCCTACCACTGTGCCATCTTCTACCGTAACTATCTTGTTATACTTGCTGAACACTTCATGTAATAGCGCTTCATCAATCGGTTTTACAAAACGCAGATCATAATGAGCAGGGTCTAGTCCCTCCGTACGTAAGTCCCTGATAGCTGCCTGTGCAAAATTGCCGGGATGCCCGAAACTCAATATGGCTATATCTTTTCCGTCTTTTAATTTTCTGCCTTTGCCAATTTCAATACTTTCAAAAGGAGTTTTCCATTCCGGCATCACCCCTTCACCCCTTGGATAACGAATCACAAACGGATAAGGATTGCTATCCTGTTGCGCAGTATACATTAGGTTGCGTAATTCCTTTTCATTCATGGGTGCAGATACCACCAGGTTGGGAATACAACGCATAAAAGGAATATCATAACAGCCATGATGTGTTGGTCCATCTTCACCTACCAGTCCGGCTCTGTCTAAACAAAAAACAACAGGTAATTTCTGTATCGCTACATCATGCACTACCTGGTCGTAAGCGCGTTGCATGAAGGAAGAATAAATATTACAGAACACCCTTAATCCCTGAGTTGCCATACCCGCACTAACCGTTACTGCATGTTGTTCACAGATGCCCACATCAAAAGCCCTGTGCGGCATTTTTTCCATCATGAATTTTAAGGAAGAACCACTGGGCATAGCGGGTGTGATACCCATGATCTTTTCATTCACCTCGGCTAATTCTACCAGCGTATGTCCAAAAACATCCTGGTACTTTGGAGGCTGGGGCGAAGCGATCTGTTTTTTATAGATCTCTCCGGTTACTTTATCAAATAATCCGGGTGCATGCCATTTGGTCTGATCTTTTTCTGCCAGTGAATAGCCCTTCCCTTTAACCGTGATGATGTGTAATAATTTTGGTCCGGGAATATTTTTCAGGTCTTTAAGAGTGTCTACGAGTTTGGTAATATTATGCCCATCAATAGGCCCAAAATACCTTATTTGTAAGGCTTCAAAAAGGTTACTGCTTTTGTTCACCACGCTTTTCAGGCTACCTTCCATTTTGCTGGCCATTTCGCGGGTGAAATTTTTTCCAATAGGTAATTTGCCCATTAGGTTCCAGATCTCGTCTCTTACCTTGTTGTACGTTGGAGAGGTACTGATATCTGTAAGGTATTCTTTCAATGCTCCCACGTTCGGGTCTATACTCATGCAGTTATCGTTCAGGATGATCAATACATCGCTATCTGCAACGCCAGCATGGTTCATCGCTTCAAAAGCCATTCCGGCTGTCATTGATCCATCGCCGATTATCGCTACTGATTTGCGATTTTCGCCCTTGTATTTTGCAGCAATAGCCATACCCAAAGCCGCTGAAATGGAGGTGGAAGAATGTCCAACCCCAAATGTGTCAAATTCACTTTCGCTTCTTTTAGGAAATCCGCTGAGACCCTTATATTTTCTGTTAGAAACAAAATTGTCGCGTCTGCCCGTTAAGATCTTGTGGCCATATGCCTGGTGACCCACATCCCAAACCAGTTGGTCATGGGGGGTATTGTACACATGATGGAGGGCAACAGATAGTTCAACAACACCCAAACTTGCGGCAAAATGACCGCCATGAACGCTCACAACGTCAACGATAAACTGACGTAATTCCTCACAAACCTGGTGCAACTGAGAAATGCTGAGCATTTTCAAATCATCCGGGTGGTTGATTTTTTGTAACAATGGACCTGCATTTATCTGCATTCAAGGGTTATTTGAATTGTAAAAATACGCTTTTACCCGAAAGGAAGAAGCATTTGTGGTAATAGGAACAACCAATAAATCAGATGGTTCGGCAGAATAAAACTTAATTTCTGCCAAATAGAAGCTGATTTTACCATTAATCAAGTTTAGCCCCTGAAAAGGGCTAGTTTCAAATTATATTTGCCGCCACATGAGAAGTAAATCATCCCTATACTGGATTTGTCAGCTTGCCGGCTGGTTATTTTATGGTCTGGCAATGGTGTTCTTCGCCTACATTTTTGAAAATAAGACCAATCATATATTATATCCCCGATTGGCCATTACTATCTTATTTGGGTTGGTTTTTACACATTTATTGCGCGAATTAATTGTAAGGTTTAAACTTAGACCACCGGTAACACGTCAAAAATGGGGCTTATTAACCATTATTGTACTTACCATAATCATTCTTTTTAACCTCACCAATAGTGCCATCGTAGAATGGCTGCACATGTACGACCCAAAGGTGAAAATATCTGTAGAAAAGCGGTTTCTTACCAACCTGATCATGGAATCGCCACAGGTATTGGTTTGGGTTTCTGTTTATTATATTTGGCATTATGTGGAATTAGGCTCTAAAACAGAAATCCAAAAAGTACGTTTGGAAAGCCTGGTTAAAGAACTGGAATTAAAAACCATTAAAGCCCATATCAATCCGCATTTTATCTTTAATGCATTGAATAGTATCCGGGCATTGGTTGATGAGAATCCGGAAAGGGCCAGAACAGCAATAACTGAATTAAGCAATATTTTGAGAAGCAGTATGCAGGCAGAAAAAATGGAAACCGTACCTTTTGAAAGAGAGTTGAATATTGTAAAGGATTACCTGGCATTGGAGCATATTCGTTTTGAAGACAGGCTATCCATTGAATACGATATAGATGAAGACACATTGGATCAGCCTGTACCTCCTATGATGTTGCAAACCCTGGTAGAAAATGCTATTAAGCATGGCATAGGCAAACATAAAGAAGGTGGCCTGGTTAGGGTAGTTTCTGATTACCGTGATAACCACCATGAACTAATGGTTCAGAATACCGGGCACTTAAATGGCAACAGTGAAGAGAGCGATGGCTTCGGTTTAAATAGTACGAGAAACCGGCTTAAGTTATTATACGGCGGTAAAGCAACATTTGATATCAGGAATTCTTTTAGTGGTGAAATGGTAGAAGCAATCGTAAAAATGCCTGTTCAGCAATTGTATTCTTAAAACTATTCTTAAATTTCGAAAAATGGCTATCAAAGCAATTATTATCGACGACGAAAGACTGGCTCGCAATGAATTGAAAAAATTATTGCAGGATCATTCTGATATTGAAGTGATCGAAGAAGCGGCAAATGTGGATGATGGAATCGAAAAAATCGAAACCCTTAATCCCGACCTGATATTTCTCGACATTCAGATGCCCGGAAAAACAGGGTTTGATTTATTAGCCGAAGTTGAAAAAGCGCCTAAAGTTATTTTCACCACAGCTTATGATGAATATGCCATCAAGGCTTTTGAAGTGAATGCGTTAGACTATTTATTAAAACCCATTGAGCCCAAAAGACTGGCAGATGCAATACAGAAATTGCAGGCAGAGATATTCAAGGAAAATGTAGGCCTCAATGGTAATAACCGCGGACCTTTAACAGAGTACGATCAGGTATTTGTGAAAGATGGTGAAAGGTGCTGGTTTGTAAAATTGGGAGAGATCAGGTTATTTGAAAGTGTAGGTAATTATGCCAAAGTTTTCTTTGGTACCCATAAGCCCCTGATTCTAAAATCACTCAATGCCCTGGAAGAAAGGCTGGATGACCGTATGTTTTTTCGTGCCAATCGCAAACATATCATCAATTTACGCTGGATAGAAAAAATTGAACCCTATTTCAATGGCGGCTTACTGGTTGATTTGAAAGGGGGCGAAAAAGTAGAAGTAAGCAGAAGGCAAACTGTTAAGTTCAAGGAAATGATGAGCCTTTAAGTATCATGCAACTGTGAAATGCTTGATTGCATTGAATAGACAAAGGGGTTGCGAACAAAAAATCATAATATTCTTTAATTATAACGCACACTTTTCTGCAAATAAATAATTATGAAAAAATTTAGTTTCCTGTTTCTGCTGATAACTACCACTGTTGTTGGATCTGCACAAAATATCGATCAGATCATCAATGCCAAAGAAGTGGAAAGAATTGAAAGTATATTGTCTTCTGATGAAATGGAAGGAAGAAGAACATTCACACCCGGAATTGATAAGGCCGCTGCTTTTATTGCGGATGAATTTGCCAAAACCGGTTTACAAAAATGGAATAATTCGGGTTCCTTTATACAAGGGTTTGCCATGGTTAGACCAAAATTCCTGGGCGTATCCTGCACTTTTGATGGCATTAGTGTTGATGCCAGAGATGTTATTGTAGTAACTAGTATGTCAGAATTGAAAGTTTCAGAACGATCCGGTTTTGAAAAAGTAACCATTGGAAAATCTGCTAACCTAAACCTCGAAGCAAGGAAATTTATCACTGCCAATAAGAATTACCTGGTAATGGTGGATACTGCATTTGCCAAAACATTCAATACCCTTACCAGATTCAAATCACAGCTTTTTAAATCAGAAAATTCTGTGGTATTTGTGTTGGGTAATATGGAACCAAAAACATTTGCTATTGAAGCCAAACATGAAATAACTGAACAGAAATTATCCAATGTTTTAGGGGTTCTTCCCGGAAAGAGCAAAAAAAATGAATACGTGATATTTTCGGGGCATTATGATCACCTGGGTATCATGGGTAAAGACAGGCAGGGCAATGTGCTGGCCGATTCTATTTTTAATGGTGCCAATGATGATGCAGCAGGAACAACTGCCATGATGATTCTGGCGAAATATTTTAAGGCCCTTAATAATAATGAGCGCACACTGGTATTTGTTGCTTTTACTGCTGAAGAAGTAGGTGGTTTTGGTGCAACTTATTTTTCCAGACAGTTTAATCCGGAAGATGTGAAGGCAATGTTCAATCTGGAAATGATAGGTACAGAAAGTAAATGGGGCAGGAATTCCGCCTATATCACAGGATATGATAGAACAGATATGGGAAAGATTTTACAGAATAACCTGGAAGGCTCAGGATTTACTTTTTATCCGGATCCTTATCCTGCACAAAATCTTTTTTTCAGATCTGATAATGCAACCCTTGCCAGATTAGGTGTTCCCGCACACACAATTTCAACAGCTAAAATGGAAAACCCGCCAGAACCTAATTACCATAAGGCTTCTGACGAAATTGGCACCCTGGATATGGAAAATATGGCAATGATCATCAAAGCCATTGCCCTTAGTTCCAAAAGTATTGTAAGTGGTAATGAAACACCAAGTCGTGTAAATATATCAGAATTGAATACCCCAGCAATTAGGAGGAATTAATGAGTAGAGGGTGAATAAGTGAGTGAGAAGGAGTGAAAGAACAATGGTCAAAACGAAGTAATTAATTAACCGGTTTTGACCATTTCTCTTTTATAAAGTTTTCCAACACTCTTTCACAAACTAACCATTATCTAAACCCTCACTGGAACACTATGCACTGCATGGCTGATTTCGGTAATTAAAGAAACATCTTTTTCGATGGCATTTCCTACAACTATGATATCTGCTCCAGCCTTGCAATTGCGGTAGGCTTTTTCGGGTTCTAAGATACCGCCACCAACAATAAGGGGGATCTCAATATGTTTGGCAACAAATTCAATCATGTTTTCAGAGATGGCTCTTTTGGCGCCGCTGCCCGCATCCATGTAAATAAGCTTCATACCCAGCATTTCGCCTGCCATGGCTGTACACATGGCAATTTCATTTTTATCGGCAGGAATAGGGGAAGCATTCGAAATATAAGACACAGTTGTAGGTGCACCCCCATCTACCACCATATATCCTGTTGGCATGATCTCCAAACCACTGTTTTTAACAAAGGGTGCACTGATAACATGTTGGCCTATTAACAGTTCGGGGTTTCTTCCGGATATCAGCGACAAGTACAAAAGTGCGTCCGCATACTTGCTAACCTGTGAGGGTGAACCCGGAAATAATATGACAGGTATATGAGAAGAGGCTTTGATCTGACGGATACATTCATCCAGGTGAGTGGAGATAACCAGACTTCCACCTACAAAGAAATAATCAACCTTTGCATCCATAGATAAGGTTAGCAGCTGATCAATTTTTTCATTGTCAACCTTATCAGGATCAATCAATACGGCGAATGATTTTTTGCCTGATCTTTTCTTATCTTGGAATTGCTGGTATAGCTCCTGCTTCATTCAAAATCTGATGGTACAAGTGCAAAAATGCAGAAAAGTTTTTACTTATCGGGCATTTGGCTTAAATGCCTTTATCCGTTGCGGAATTTCTAGTGGTATCTTAGCTTTGTAGGTCAGGGTTAATAAATGCTAAAATCAGACCTAAAGCCTTTAGAAATCCATTTAAGCAAAATAACCCAAATCGCAACCTTTTTTCCTAAAAATTCTTTTCTACAGCTGTTAACATTCGCTCAAATTCAATGGGGATTTGGGGTACGAAATTTTCCCCAATCCTTATCCACAAGGTGTTGATATTTCCAACCTTGATTTGTCGTCAGGTAAAGATATTTTCGTCAACCGCTTAACAATTTGTTAACCGGGGCTCAAAATAAAAATAACCCAGTAAATAGTAACCACAATATGCCTAACCCACGCACAACCAAAGGCTTGCAGTTCAGCCGCCGCTTCACCCAAGAAGGCGTTAGTCCTTACGATATGTTCGAATATGATTACCGCGACAGCGTAATCAAAAACCCGAACGGCGAAAAGGTTTTTGAAATGAATAATGTGGAGGTACCCAAACAGTGGAGTCAGATTGCAACAGATATCCTTGCACAAAAATATTTCCGTAAAGCCGGTGTTCCGCAACCCGATGGGTCTGTAGGAAGAGAAACCAGCGTTAAGCAGGTAGCACATCGTATGGCTCATTGCTGGCGCGTATGGGGTGAACGTTACCAATATTTTGCAGCTGAAAAAGATGCAGAAATATTTTATGAAGAGCTGGTGTACAGTATCCTCAATCAGGCATGTGTACCCAATTCCCCTCAATGGTTCAATACCGGTTTACACGAATGTTATGGCATTACCGGAAAACCACAGGGTCACTATTTTGTAGATCCTAAAGACAGTGTACTAAAAAAATCAACCAACGCCTACGAGCGTCCACAGCCTCATGCCTGCTTTATCCTCAGCGTAAGCGATGATTTAGTGAACGAAGGCGGTATCATGGATCTCTGGACACGTGAAGCAAGAATCTTTAAATATGGTTCAGGTGTAGGTACTAACTTCTCACAAATACGCGGTGGTGGCGAAAAATTAAGCGGTGGCGGTACTTCCAGCGGTTTGATGAGCTTTCTGAAAATTGGTGATCGTGCGGCTGGTGCCATCAAAAGTGGCGGAACTACTAGAAGAGCAGCCAAAATGGTTTGTCTTGATCTGGATCACCCGGAGATTATGGAATTCATCAACTGGAAAGTGGGCGAAGAGAAAAAAGTAGCAGCCCTGGTTGCTGCCGGTTATGATAACAGTTATGAAGGAGAAGCCTATGCAACGGTATCCGGACAAAATTCTAATAACTCCGTTCGTATCCCTAACTCTTTCTTCAAAGCATTGGAAGCAGATGGTGATTGGGAATTGAAAGCACGTACGGATGGTCGTGTGATGAGTAAGATTCCTGCACGTGAGGTTTGGGAAAAAATTTCTTATGCTGCATGGCGTTGTGCTGATCCCGGAACCCAATACGATACAACGATCAACGAATGGCATACCTGTCCAAAAGGTGGACGCATCAACGCTTCCAACCCTTGTTCAGAATACATGTTCCTGGATAATACAGCTTGTAACCTGGCTTCTATTAACCTGAGAAAATTTCATACCGAAGAAAACAATGTATTCGATGTAGAAGGCTTTGAATATACTACGCGTTTATGGACAACCGTACTGGAAGTTTCTGTATTGATGGCTCAGTTTCCTTCTAAAGAAGTAGCTCGGTTATCGTACGATTACAGAACATTAGGTTTAGGCTTTGCCAACCTCGGTTCTATGCTGATGGTAAGTGGTATTCCTTACGATAGTGAAGAAGCACGTGGTATTGCCGGTGCGATCTCCGCTATCATGACAGGTGTTGCTTATAAAACATCTGCTGAAATGGCCAGCTTCCTGGGGGCATTTGATAAATACGAAGAGAACAAAGAAGATATGTTACGCGTAATGCGCAACCACCGTGCTGCTGCATATGATGCAGAAGATGCTTATGTAGGTATTGAAATTAAGCCACAGGGTATTAAAGCACAGTATTGTCCGGATGTATTGCTGAAGTCAGCCACAAAGGCCTGGGATGAAGCCGTACAATTAGGTGAGAAGCACGGTTACCGCAATGCACAAACTACCGTAATTGCTCCAACTGGAACCATTGGCCTGGTGATGGATTGCGATACTACAGGCGTTGAACCAGATTTTGCACTCGTTAAATTTAAAAAATTAAGTGGTGGTGGTTATTTCAAGATCATTAACCAATCTGTTCCTCAGGCATTGAGAAACTTAGGTTACAATGCTTTGGAAGCAGATGCCATCGAAAAATATGCGGTAGGTTCTGCCAGTTTTCAGGGGGCACCTTTTGTTAATCCGGAAACATTATTGGAGAAAGGATTTACAGAACAGGAAATTGCCAAATTAAACAGCGTTGCTAAATCTGCTTTTGAAATTGGTTTTAT
>CALRUV010000063.1:0-16105 GCA_943371455.1 Chitinophaga pinensis
ATCCCAGATCCGATATCTGCCATCCAAAATCCAGCATCCAGCATCCAGCATCTAGCATCCAGTTCCCAGTATTCCTCCCCCGTATTTATACCTGATTTTACCAAAAGCCGCATCATTAGTGGCTTTTTTTATTAGGTTTAAGCCATGCGCAGATTTGATGTTCCATTCTGGAAGCCTATCCCCTTTCTCCGTTTACTGATTCCATTAACGGCAGGGATTCTTTTTGAAAATTATATAGGGATGTCAAAGTTGACAATCGTTCTGTTTCTTCTTATTTCATTGGTGGTTTATGGTGCGATGAACTTATTACCCATTCAAAAAAAGTACCGGTATCGCTGGATTACAGGGCTTGTGTTGAATCTGCTTTTCTTTTGTCTCGGTAATTATCTACTTGAATTAAATGATAATAGCAAACAGCATGATTGGGTAGGAAATAAAATTGAAAAAAGCAGTTCCCTATTAGTCAGGCTGGAAGATATGCCCATACGCAAAGGCAATTCGCTTAAAGTAGTTTCAACAGCTGCATACTTACAAATAAATAAAAAATGGGAACCGGTTAAGGGTAAGATCCTCTTATACTTTGACCTTCAAACGAAGGCAGATCAATTGCGTTATGGCACAGAAATTTTGATTTCTAAACAATTGCCACCCATTAAGAACACGGGAAACCCAGGCGCATTTGATTACCAAACCTACGCTGCCAGAAAGGGCATGCATTACCAGGTTTACCTACAGGCAATGGACTATACTGTTTGGAAGCAAAATATACCAAGCCAGTTACAGGAAAAACTAATTCAGGCAAGAACTTTTGTTTTAACAACTTTAAAAAAATTGATTTCAGGAACGAAAGAGTCTGGTGTTGCAGAAGCACTGCTTATTGGATACCGGGAAGACCTGGATAAGGATCTGGTTCAATCTTACAGCAACACAGGTGTAGTGCACATTATTGCTATCAGTGGGTTGCATTTGGGAATGATCTATGGTTTGCTCGTTTTTTGCTTTAAGCCATTTAAAAAAAAGAAATGGATCAGATTTACAAAACCTGTTTTAATAATCGCCATTTTATGGGGTTTCAGCTTACTTACGGGTGCTGCGGCATCTATACTTCGGTCGGCCGTTATGTTTACATTTATTGTAGTGGGTGATAGTTTGGATAGAAAAACAAATATCTATAATACACTTGCCGCATCAGCTTTTTGCTTATTATGCTACAACCCTTACCTGTTATGGGATACAGGCTTTCAATTATCCTATACGGCTGTAACCAGTATTGTACTTTTCATGAAGCCTATTTACAAAAAAATCTATTTCACCAATAAAATATTAGATGCCATCTGGCAATTGAATGCCGTTACCATTTCAGCACAAATTCTAACTTTGCCTTTGATCCTTTATTATTTTCATCGCTTTCCAAACTACTTTCTGTTCACCAATTTTATAGCAGTGCCACTATCTGGCTTTATTCTTTATGCAGAATTGCTTTTAATTTGTTTTGCGGGTTGCCCTTATCTAAATATTTATTTAGGAAAGCTCATTTCGGGAAGTATTCACTGGATGAATGGACTGATTGAAAGAACTGCTATTTTGCCATTTGCCGTGACTGAAAATATTCAAATTAGCTTTTTGCAAACCTTTTTACTATTCTTACTTATAGGCTGTATAGCCTGGTGGTTATTTAGAAAAGACAAAAAAGGTTTAAAAATTGGATTGTGTGGATTGGCAATAATTTTTTTACTCCATGGAATCAACAGAATAGATGAAAAAAAACAATATAAAATAATCATTTACCAAATTCCAAAATATACGGGGATAGATATTGTAAAGAATGATCATTACCGGTTTTCGGGAGACCCGGCGATTGCGCAACAGAACTCATTACAAATAAGGTACCTGCAGCCCACCCGTTTCTATATGGGTGCATTTAAAAAAGATACCCCTGTGCTATCCACCAAAGCATTACAAATGATCAAAGAAGGCCATAAAACGATGCTGGTGGTTAGGAAAGGCTTTAAAATACCGCCTGTAAGAGAAAGAATCAAGGTGGATATCATGCTGATCAGCCATCAACCCAAAATCCGCTTAAGTGCTTTAACCGCTGCTTTTGACTGTAAACTATATGTATTTGATGGCAGTAATGCAATGTGGAAAATACAGTACTTGAAAAAAGAGGCTGACAGCCTACATTTGCGGCACCATAGCAGTCCTGATAAAGGAGCATTGGTAATAGAACTCTGACATTTCTTACCGTATGCAGCCTCACGGTAAGTACAAAGCAAGCAAAGATGCAAAAGAAAATTCAATCAGCACTTATTTCCGTTTTTTACAAAGACGGCCTGGAACCCATCGCTAAAAAACTGCAGCAGTTGGGAATCACCATTTATTCAACGGGCGGCACACAGAAATTTCTGGAAGACCTGGGTGTGACTTGTGTAGCTGTTGAAAGTATAACCACTTATCCCTCTATTCTGGGAGGAAGGGTTAAAACACTGCATCCATCTATATTCGGTGGCATTTTGGGCAGAAGATATGAGCCTCAGGACCTGGAAGAAATGAAACAATACCAGATACCAGAAATAGATTTGGTGATCGTTGACCTCTACCCTTTTGAGGAAACCTTGAGAACAACTACAGAGGAAAAATTAATTATAGAAAAAATTGATATCGGCGGTCCATCTATGATACGTGCTGCCGCTAAAAACTTCAGAGACCTGGTAGTAATTGCTGCCAAGGACGATTATGCATCCCTGGAAAAATTACTGAATGAACAACAGGGAGAAACCACACTGGAACAGCGTAAAACATATGCTGCCAAAGCATTTGAAGTAGTGATGCATTATGACATCGCCATTAGTAACTATTTTAACCCGGCGCCGCAACAAAGTTTACGTTATGGTGAAAACCCTCACCAGAAAGCTACATTCTATGGTAAGCTGGAGAATTTATTTAACCAATTGAATGGTAAAGAACTTTCTTATAATAACCTGGTGGATGTGGATGCAGCCGTTCAATTAATAAAAGAGTTTTCAACAACAACAGATGCGGTATTTGCCATTATCAAACACACCAATGTATGTGGTATTGCTGCTAGAAATACAGTAAAAGAAGGCTGGGATGCAGCATTAGCGGGAGATCCTGAAAGTGCATTTGGTGGCGTATTGGTAACAAACCAGTCAATTGATAAATTAACCGCCGAAGCTATCAATGAAATTTTCTTTGAAGTATTGATTGCCCCTTCTTTTGATGCAGATGCACTAGAGATCTTAAAGACCAAGAAGAACCGGATCTTACTGCAAATGCAAGACACAAGTATGATTTCTCAAAGTTCTAAACGTTCTATTTTGAATGGTAGTCTGGAACAGGATACTGATGAAGGTAATTATACTAAGTGGGAAGAAGTAGGCGGGAGAGAAACTTCTGAAACCGAAAAGGCAGACCTGGTCTTTGCCAACCTTGTATGCAAACATTTAAAAAGTAATGCCATTGCACTGGTAAAAAACAAACAATTGGTAGGTAAGGGTTGCGGACAAACCAGCAGAATTGATTCTTTGCGCCAGTCAATTGAAAAAGCCAGTCAGTTTAAATTTGATTTGAAAGGTGCTGTTTTGGCATCAGATGCTTTTTTCCCTTTTAACGACTGTGTACAAATTGCACATGCTGCAGGCATCGAAGTATTTATCCAACCCGGAGGATCAGTAAGGGATAAGGATAGCATAGAATATTGTGTGAGCAATAATTTAGCCATGGTTATGACGGGGATGCGTCATTTCAAACACTAATAAGTAGGTTTTCGCTTTAGCTTAAATTGTTTAAACCAGAGGTATTGACCACCAGACAAAAAGCATATATCGGTTTAGGTTTAACCAGCATTGTGTGGGGAACCAGCTGGGTAGCCAGTAAAATGGGGGTACAGGGGGTACCAGGTTTGGAAGTGGCTTCCATCAGGCAATTGATAGCCGGGGTTATAATGGTTGGATTTTTTATGATCAAGGGTGAGCGGATCCCAACCAAAAAAGAATTTGGCTGGCTTACCATGATGGCACTTCTGTTGTTTGTATCAGCCAATGGCATTGCCACACTGGCTTTAAAAACAATTCCCAGTGGGATGGCTGCTTTAATTTCTGCACTCTATCCATTATGCGTTGTTGTAATTGAAAGACTTTATTTCAGAAATACAAAAATCACCACCATCACTTTTTTCGGCCTCTTATTAGGGATCTGTGGCATAGCAGTGGTTTTTTACGATAACGCTTTCCACAATCATTCAGAAGGCTATGCAATGGGCGTTATACTTTCTGTGATTGCCATGTTAAGCTGGAGTATTGGCACCATTGTTTTATCTCGCTCCAAACAAACCCTAAATCCCTATTATGGCACCGGCTGGCAAATGCTGATCAGTGCCTTTATATTGATTGTGATGCTACTTATTTCAGGTACAGCTATTCCCATTTCTGCTATGCCCCTGCAATCATGGGGTGCTATTATTTACCTGGTAATTGCCAGTAATATTATCACATTCGCTGCTTTCCTATACACCATGAAACACCTGGAACCCGCAGTAGCATCGCTTTATGCGTATATCAATCCCATCGTTGCCACTTTTGTTGGCTCATTGATCATAGATGAAAAAATCACTTTTAACATCATCATAGGTTCCATTATTACATTGGTGGGTGTGTACCTGGTAAATCTGAGTCTGCAAAAACAGAAAGAAAAAATTATACAGGCTTCGGATGCAGATGCGATGTGATTGTTAGAAAAGTATGGCAAGATTTTTATATCAACTATTCTTAGCAAAATTAGTTTCCAGAAAATCAACATACATGTTTCTCCATGCTATCCATTCCTGCTGTTCTGTAAGAAAATGGTTGTGAAATAGGGTGATGAATTCGCCATTCACATTTTTTACCATGTTATAATAATATTGCATTTCCGCTCTTGCTTCATCTGCAGAAAATCCCTGGTGAAAAAAGGAACTTGCTTCCATAAAACAGAAAGGATGCATCACCAGATCTGTTGCTTGCTCAAGTTCAAGATCGTACCATTTAAAAGGCAAAGCATAAGAAGCCCTAAATCCATTGATAGCGCCATAAGCCATAGAAAAATCATCTGTAATTCCTTCCTTACATAATCTTCTTAAGGAATGTGGCAGGTTAAATCGCAGATAATGAAATCGCGAATGGGTGATTTGTATTTTCGTTATGCTATTAAGGCATTTTATTTCCTTTTGCAATAAGGCTTCTTCCGTTCCACTTTGCCAGGAAGGATGAATACCAAACAGGTTATTGCTTGCAATACCAGCATACAAATTATGTAATGCTTTATTTTTTGCCGGTAAATTCCTATCGTAGGTTCCTCTTTTTAAAATTGTTAGAAAAAAATAGATAGGTTGTAAACTGAATTTTTTGTGCAATTCCGATAACCAATTAAAAGTGTCAAATGGATCAGGAGCCTTACCAGTATACACATTACCTCTCTCCACTACTTTATGAAATTTACCCAACAGCAGGTCTTTGTAAAACCCTAATACATTTTTCCAAACAGGCTGGTGCAGGTAGCAATATGCTTCATCAATATCATAGGTTGGAATAAAACGAAATACAGGTTGAACAGGTAGCCAATTTTCATTTGGAAACCTTGCTTGCAAAATCTTTACCAAATGACTTAACCAAATATTGATCAAAGGTTTGTTTAAGAATCCTTCTCGATATGCTATGCTGTTAGTATGGGCATATCTTCCGTAATTGTCTTTTTCATGGGTGCCATATTCTTCATATCGCGACAATAAAAAAAAGGAAGCAGCTAATATATCAAAAGGCAGGTCACCACCTGTTGCAAAAAATGTTTTTTCTTCCTGCCACAAAAAACAGTTTGGCTGGTAATCGGTAATAGAAACTTCCTCCAATAAACCATATGGCATTATCTGGAAAACATCAAAAGAGAAATGATCTTCGGAATAATTCACTTTAACACCAGAGAACTCCTGAAATAGAATTTTCGAATCGGTGAGTTTTATCTCAGTAAATAAGGTATTAGCAATATAATCTAGCCTCGGCGTTATTTTCGGGGCATAGAGGATCAGTTTATTGCTTTCAGCATTTTGCAAAGACAAAGTATTAAAAGAAATAACTTAATGGTGGTTTTTTTCCCGCCACATTTCATTGAATGTTTTCTGACTGAAATCCAGTTCGCTTCTATGGGTGGTCCAACCTTTAAAAACTTTGTTCACAACCCAATTCTTCATCTTACCATTTCCCATATTCATCATCGCTCTGCTTAAACTGGATGTTTTCCAAACCTTCCAAGCTATTCTTTCTGCTAATGTGCTGGAACCCTGCACTACTGCTTCGTGGCGATTATCCAGGAGTAATTCATGCAGGTTAATTCTTACCGGACAAACTTCTGTACAGTTACCGCACAAAGAAGAGGCATAACTCAGGTGTTTATACTCATTCATGCCACTCAGGTAGGGAGTGATCACTTTGCCTATTGGACCACTATAGGTTGTTTCGTAAGCATGACCGCCAATATTTTTGTAAACCGGACAGGCATTTAAACAGGCACCGCATCTGATACAATACAAAGCTTCCCTGGCTGTGGGATTTTCCAGTAATTTTGTTCTTCCATTATCCAGAAGAATCACATACATATCTTCTGGACCATCCGTTTCAAATGATTGTCTTGGTCCGGATACGATGGTATTATAAACTGTTATTTTTTGACCAGTTCCATATGTAGCCAGTAATGGCCAAAATAGGGAAAGGTCTTCAATAGAGGGAATCACTTTTTCAATACCTACTACTACAATATGGGTTTTAGGCCAGGAGCAACTAAGCCTGGCATTACCTTCATTTTCAGTAACTGCAATGCCTCCAATATCGGCAACAATAAAATTGGCACCAGTAACACCCACTTCTGCCTCAACATATTTATCACGTAATATTTTACGGGCAACCAGCGTAAGTTCTTCCGGAGATAAGCCAGGAGGTGTGCCAAGTTTATCTGCAAATAGTTTTGCAACATCTTCCTTGCTCTTGTGCATGGCCGGTGTTACAATATGGTAAGGCGCTTCACCATCCAGTTGCTGAATATATTCGCCCAGATCAGTTTCAACACTTTCAACGCAAATAGATTCCAGGTAATGATTCAGATGAATTTCTTCTGTAACCATACTTTTACTCTTGACCAGTGTTTTGCAATTTTTCTCTCTACAAATCCGGCCAATCGCATCCTGGGCATCTTTGGTATTTTCTGCCCAGATAACTTTGGCACCACGAGCCGTTATTTTTCTTTCAAATTCTTCTAAGTATTTGTCAAGATGCTCAATTGCATCCCATTTTCTATTTTTTGCTTTTTCTCTGGCAAGCATTACATGGTTACCAAATTGTTGCTTACCAATAGGCACTACCGCATTGTACTTGTTAATATTGAAATTGATCTTTCTTCTGTGCTCCAGATCTGCTGCCTTGATGGTGCTTTTAGCGATGAAGGATGCTGCGGTATCTTTCATAAAATTTTTTTAACCTGAATAATGATAAGCTATCTTTTATAAATCATTTTGATTGTAACATATGCTTGGCAGTTGCTTCCAGTGTTTCATAAAAAACTTCCCCGTATTTTCTAATTAAAGAATCTTTCAAAAAAACATAAACCGGCATTTTTAGTTTTTTACCCAAACTGCAAGCAGCACTGCAAAGATCTTCCCTAGGCTCGTAATTCACATATTCTATATCCGGATCTCTTTTACTTTTTTTGATCCTTATGGGGAAGAGGTGACAACTAATCGGCTTCTTCCAATCAAGTTTCCCTTCGTTATAAGCGTCTTCAATACTACATTTGATGATTCCCCATTTATCGCGGTAACCATAGGCACAAATAGCATTATCAATTGTTGGGGTTACCCATCCAAATTCCTGGTCGTACAAAAATTTACCCCTTTTTTCTACTTCACTGATTCCTTCAGGTGTCATAAAGGGTTTTATCACTTCATAGTATTCCTTCAACTTTTCCAATTCCCATTTCTCCATGGGGGCACCGGCATCGCCGTCTTCACAACATCCACCTTTGCATTTATTTAAATCACATACAAACTGATCCTCTATCACTTCGTCACTGATCAATATATTGTCAATTGCTATCATAAAGTATCAGTGGTATTTATTTCATTCAAATATAATCAATACAAAAAAAACCTGTATTATTTCTATTCATGTCTTACTAGTCTTATTTACGCCATTGAAATGTATTGATCAAATGCTTCATATCCTGTAATAAAAAGGAGTTCACCATACCTAAAGAATCTGCATTAGGCGACGCATCAAAATATAGGGCTCCTCTTAAAAAATGCCTGATAGAATCGGTAAGAAAAAACTGGTGAGCCGTTGCCACATCACCACCCACTGTAAAGAAAACACCATGTATACCCAGGGGTGTATGGATGGCTGTATCTTCAATGGAATAGGCTTTTGACGTGTGCTTACCAGTGAGTTCGAAGGTCTGTTTCAACAAAGTATCTAACTTGTATTTGCCAATAGATTTATAACTCACGTAAACCCTTCCATGAAACTGAGGAAAATCTATATTGATCCACCAGGGGTTTTCGGTGGTCTCCCCAAAAAAAGTACTATCCTTTACCACTTCTGCATACACTGGGTATTCGAATGAATAGGGATATCCTTCCTGTTGAAATAATCGGTATTTTTTTTCGGGAAAAGGAATTTTGAAATAACCGGTAGGCTTGGGATTGAACGAACTGTTACAGGAGGAAATAATGATCCAGATGCCACCAATTATAATACTCAGTAAAACAAATTTGGCTGTTTTATTCCCTATAAACATTATTGTATGAACCTTTTCTAACAACCTATTATGGAAATTCCTCATGCTGACTTGGGCTTAATCGTTACTTTGATCTTGTCTATCCTGTTTTTGTTTACTTCCAAAACAGTGAATTCGAAATCGCCCGAATTCAACACTTTGTTTGGTAATGGAATTTCACCTGCAAGCTCCAGAACCAGTCCTGCTAAGGAATCGCTCTCTCCTTTAACCTGTTCAAAAGTATCAGTTGGCAAACTCATGATTTTACACACATCATTGATCATTACCCTTCCTTCGAAAATATAATTATACTCGTCAATTTTCCGGAAGCCTGTTTCTTCTTCATCAAACTCATCTTTTATCTCACCAATAATTTCTTCCAGGATATCTTCTAATGTTACAATACCACTGGTACCGCCAAATTCATCCACTACTACTGCAAAGTGGATGCGTTTGGCTTGAAATTCCTGGAGTAAGTCTTCAATCAGTTTCTGTTCGTGCACAAAATAGGGCGGACGCATTAAACCATGCCAGTCAAAATCATCGGATTCATGCAAAAAAGCAATAAGGTCTTTGGTATGGATCATGCCTGCAACATTATCCAGATCTTCCTTGTAAACAGGAAGTCTGCTATAATGCAAATCCCTTACAGTTGCAATGAGTTCGCCAAAGCTAATGTTGTGGTCAATACCATGTACATCTACCCTGGTTTTCATGATTTGCCTAACGGTAATATTCCCAAACTTTACTATTCCTTTCAGTATGTTTTTTTCGTTTTCAGAAGCAGTATGTTGCGTAGTAAGGTCTATAGCATGATCCAACTCTTCGAGGCTGTAAGAGCTGAATGGTTTATTAGCCAATTTTTTTTCAATGATATCAGAATATTTTACCAAACTTTTACTAAGCCCGGCACAGAGGTAGGAAACACCCTGAATAACCCCTCCGAAATCTTTGGCAAAACGGATATTATTTTGGGTGGCTAACACCTTGGGCATTACTTCTCCAAATAAAACAAGTATAAAGGATACCACGATCACTTTGATCACAAATTCAACCCATACAGCATCAAAACGTTCAAAATTGAACATGTTATCAATCAGCAAATTAGAGATGATAATGATAGAGATATTTATGAAGCTATTAGCAATCAAAAGTGAAGCCAGCAGAATTTTAGGTTCTTCCAGCAAATCAACGATGCGTTTATAAGGCGGTTGCTGTTTTGATTTTAATACATTGATGTCTTTGTAGGTAAGGGAGAAAAAAGCAACTTCAGATCCGGATAATACAAAAGAAAGAAACAACAGCAATACCAATACCATCACCAATATGGTAGTTCCCTGCGGCTGCAGGGCAGATAATAGATACAAATGAGAAAAAAAATTTAAACCGGGGTGGTAATCCAAAGCATCTATTTTAGGTAAGGAATCCGTGCATTGCTGCCGCGGTTTTTATTTTTAAGTCTTGGCACAAAAGTAAGGATTCTATATTTTATTGTTAAAAAGGTAAACTATCACCTGTATCGGTTAATGGAGGCAGATCATCACCAGAATACCCTTCCGGCAGTCCGCTCTGGCCATCTCCCCTTTTATCCAGCATGATCAAATTATCACCCACTACTTCTGTTGCAAATTTCTTATTCCCTTCCTTATCTTCCCAGCTTCTGGTTCTTAATCTTCCTTCTACATAAATCAGACTCCCTTTATGCAGGTATTTCTGTGCCAATTCTGCAAGTCCGCGCCATAAGACCACCGTATGCCATTCTGTTTGAGAAACCAGTTTACCCGTTCTGTCTTTATAGGTTTCAGTGGTAGCTAATGGAAATTTGGCAACCCCAATATTGCCTTCCAGGTGTTGAACATCCGGGTCTTTACCAAGATTGCCAATCAGCATTACTCTGTTAACACCTCGCATATAAAAATGTTTTAAATAAGCCTGTGTGATAAATACTCTTAAAAATAACTTTTTTTAATTAACAAAAGAACTAAGCTGTGATATTTTATCATTCCTTTTGAGATAGTTTTCCTGTTTCCAAAAAGGAATGAATGATTTTAGGAAATGGCAGTTGTTGCATTTTAGAAAGAGGATGCCAGTTAAGTTTTTGTAGAGCCGAAGGCACCGACTTTAATCTTACTTCAATAAATCTTGCCTTGATTTCCTGGTGGGTTAACGCTTGCTTAAAAACAGGCGAAACCTGAATACTACTGGTTTCTAAGTTCCCTATTTGTTCCTTAAGAAATGCTTGTGTACTTGATTCGTCCCATTCGATAGACTGTTCAGACTCTACCAGGTAAAATTCGAAAAGATTTTGCCAGATATCTTTTCCAGTTCGGTGATGCACCAGTATTTTACCCTTGTGTTCAAATATGATGTAATTGAACCAGCGGCGTTTACGTTGAAGGAATTTTTCTTTAACAGGCAATTGGTTTACCATGCCCATTTGGTTTGCTTTGCATCCCTTTTTCATAATACAATGACTGCAACCCGGCGAAAATGGTTTACAAACAGTTGCACCAAAATCCATGATCGCCTGGTTATACCTGCCTGCTTCTTTTTTATCCAGTACTTTTTCTGCTATATCGGCAAAGTATTTTTTACCCTCAGTGGAATCAATGGCTGTTTCAATGCCAAAATACCTGGCCAAAACCCTGAAAACATTTCCATCCACTACAGCATAAGGTAAGTTATAGGCAAAAGAAGCGATTGCTGCTGCAGTATAGGGTCCCACTCCCTTCAATTGTAACAATCCATCATAATTATCTGGAAAACGGCCTTCAAGTTCGCTAACGATAAATCTTGCTGTAAAAAGTAAGTTTTTACACCTATTATAATACCCTAATCCCTCCCATAATTTAAAAACATCCTGGTCTTTTGCTCCAGCGAGGGATTGAACGGTTGGGTATTTTTCTATAAAGTTCTTGTAATAGGCCATTCCCTGTTCCACCCTGGTTTGCTGAAGAATAATCTCACTAAGCCAGATTTTATAAGGATTTTTTTCTCCTTTCCAGGGCATAACACGCTTATTGCTATGTTGATGCCAGTGAACAAGGTTTTTAGTGAATAATTTATGCATGGTAATGACAAAGATGAAAGTATTTGAACATGACAGAACCTGAATAGTTGTGAAATGTAGAAAAAAGCTGGGCAAATGAACAGAAAATAAAGAAGTTCCGCCTATTGAACCATTTATCTATCAATTAGTAACGTCTATAAGATTTACGCTATCTTTCTTGCATTATTCAAAATATTTTTGTTAATTTAAGGTCTTATACGCCTTATAAAAAAAACTAACATGAGAAAATCAGATCTCATCAACCAGATTTCCGATAAAACGGGCATTCCCAAAGTGGATGTTCTGGTAACCCTGGAAACGATGTTTAAAGAAGTGAAAGAAAGTCTTTCTAACGGTCAAAACATATATATACGTGGGTTTGGCAGCTTTATTACCAAGAAAAGGGCAGCCAAAATTGGGCGCAATATCAAAAAAAATATTGCTGTAGAAATCCCTGAGCACTATATTCCTGCTTTTAAACCGGCAAAAGAATTTGTGAGTGAAGTTAAAAGCAAACGTCAGTCAGGTTAACTTTGCTGAAAGTACTGATTCGTGAAAAAACAGCAAATAATCTTAGTTTCCGGCGCGCTTGTCTTATTCTTTCTTTTATTTTTTTTCGGACAAACCATTCCACCCGCTAAACCCATTGAACCGGGTTCTGCCCCACAATCTTCTGTAAATCAAACAATTACATTTGACGAATTGTTGGTGAAAGCCAAACAGAAAATTAGTCCAACGCAATCTGAACGCTTACTGCAGTTAGAGAATTCTGTAAAAAGGGGTGATGTAAAAGACCAGCAAATCCACCTTTACCATGAACTGGCCAGCTTCTGGGCAGACTCGGCCAAGATATTTGAGCCCTATGCATATTATACCGGCGAAGCAGCTAAGTTGGAAAATTCTGAAAAAAACCTCACCTTTGCCGCCCGTCTGTTTTTAGAGAACCTGATGACAGAGGGGGAGCCAGCCATGCAAAACTGGTTAGCGAATAATGCAAAAGTTCTTTTTGAAAAAGCTTTAGTCATCAACCCGGCGAACGATTCGAGTATCATTGGATTGGGATCCTGTTACCTTTTCGGTAACATATCTGACAATCCGATGCAGGGTATTTTACCTATCAGGGAGATCATTCAAAAGAACCCTGGTAATGTATATGCACAAATGGTATTGGGATTGGGCGGTAAAAAAAGCGGGCAGTATGATAAGGCTATTGAAAGGTTTTTAATAGTAGCAGAAAAAGAGCCCGACAATGTAGAAGCCCTTTTCAATCTTGCTGAAAGCTATGAAGCCAAAGGCGATAAACCGAATGCCATTAAGTGGTATGAAAAAGTAAAAAACCTGGTAAAAATACCGGAAGCACAAACAGAACTGAATAAAAGAATTACTGAATTGAAACGATAAATTTATTCCTTAACAAACAAAATTACATAGTGTATGCCTTGTGGTAAGAAGAGAAAGCGTCATAAAATTGCGACTCACAAACGAAAAAAACGTTTAAGAAAGAACCGTCATAAGAAAAAGAATAAGTAATTCTTTACTCAGACCATTATTATGTAATCAGTATCGGCCAGTCCGATATTGATTACAATACTTTCCAAAATTTCGCCACTTCCTTTATCTACGCTCTAACTTATCCTTTCCTTCCTTTCCCGTGGCGGGTTTTATGGATTTATGAGTATTACTTATTTGCCGCATAACGGCATGTGATTTTGTATTTAAAATATTGCCATTTGTGAACAAAGAATTAATCATAAATGCAGGACCATCCGGCGTAGAAATTGCCTTTCTGGAGGATAAAAAACTGGTGGAACTGCATAACGAAAAAACCGATGCAAACTTTGCAGTGGGTGATCTGTATCTGGGGAAAGTGAAAAAGCTGATACCCGGACTGAACGCTGCATTTGTAGATGTAGGCTTTGAAAAAGATGCTTTTCTTCATTACACGGATCTAAGTCCGTATGTAAAATCCATCCTCAAGTTTACCCAATTGGCCATGCATGATAAGGAGCCCGGTGGCTTCGACTTTGCCAAATTTCAGTCAGAAGCAGAAATCATTAAAACAGGCAAGATCAATGAGGTTTTAAATGGCAAGCCGCACGTATTGGTTCAGATCTTGAAAGAGCCTATCGCTGCAAAGGGACCACGTTTAAGTTGCGAGATATCATTGCCCGGAAGATTTGTGGTACTTACTCCTTTTAATGAAATAGTGGCTGTTTCAAAAAAAATTCACTCATCAGAAGAAAGAAAAAGACTCCATAAAATAGTAGAAGCGATACGCCCGAAAAACTTTGGTGTAATTGTAAGAACTGCGGCAGAAGGCAAAAGTACGGCTGAACTTCACCAGGATCTTTTAGCACTGAACGAAACCTGGAAGCTGATCAAAACAAACCTGAAAGGAGCTGTTGCACCCGTAAGGATCTTGAGTGAAGAAAATAAAACAACCAGCATTCTTCGTGATCTGTTGAGTGCAGATTTCAATAAGGTAGTTGTAAATGATAAAAATTTATACACTGTTACACAAAGTTATATTCAGCGAATAGCACCTGATAAAACAGATATCGTAACACTTTATCAGAGTAGTAATGGCTTGCCTATTTTTGACCAGTATGGTGTAACCAAGCAGGTTAAATCTGCCTTTGGCAAAACCGTAAACCTGGGAAGTGGTGCCTACCTTATAATAGAACATACAGAAGCTTTACATGTAATTGATGTAAACAGCGGCTATAAAAGTGTGAGCAATAACCAGGAAGAAAATGCACTGGAAACAAACCTGGAAGCAGCAGAAGAAATAGCCCGTCAGATGCGCTTGAGAGACCTGGGCGGTATTATTGTAATTGATTTCATCGACATGAAATTGCCCGACAATAAGCGCAAGGTGCAGGAAGCCATGGAAGGTTTTATGAAAACAGACAGAGCTAAACATTCTGTATTACCTGTTTCAAAATTTGGTCTTTTGCAAATTACAAGACAAAGGATGCGTCCGGAAGTAAATATCAATACTTCCGAAAACTGTCCGGCCTGCAATGGTACCGGAAAAATATCTTCAACCTTATTACTGGAAGATGATATGGAAAAACGTCTTTATTACCTGATAACACATGGTCATAAAAACCTTCGTTTGTCCGTTAATCCGATTGTATATTCTTATTTAACCAAGGGTATTTTCAATTCCATTATCAAAAAGTGGAAACGCAAGTTCAAAACTAATTTAAAGGCGCATTCCAATACCAATTACCACCTTACGGAGTACCGGTTTTTTAATGAACACGAAGAAGAAATAAAGTTCTGATCATAAAATATGATTGTTCTCTTTGGTAAAAACAGTCAAAGCGTATTATAATATTCTATCAATCTAACTAATTGATCGTTATTTTTAATATTCAGTTTATGGGTCTCCATAAACTGGCTTACCTGCACCTGTTTGTCTGAAAACTCTGCGAGAATGAAATTTTTGTCTCTTTTCAGTTTTTTCATTTCACCATGGGCAAATAAGTAGTATTCTTCAAATGTCTCATAATCTTTTTGAACTTCACCAAACATTACATCTTTTCGTTGAGTTTCTTTTTTAAAAATGGATTTCACAAAATTACACTTCCCCTCAACCAACAAAAGGTAAAAATTATTGCCATTTTTCATATCTATTGGAGGAAATCCAGTCTGAAGTTTGTAAATTGTTACCTCTTTATCTGTTGTATCAAACAAGGTAATTTCCTTAACCATGCCGGGCTCAATGTTTATTTCAATACCATTTACTGATGTAAAATAGGTCTCCTGTATAACTAAGTCTATCCTGGCTTTTACATTGGCAAATACCCGCCCGGTTTTTAATTTAATATTTGCGGATTTATAGGCCTCTATAAAAAAAGGGGTCCCCACTGTATAAGTGTAGTTGTTTTTGTCTGAATTGTTTTCTATAAAGTGGTTGGATACGGGATACTGCCTTTTATCGTTAAGGGCAATATGCCCAGAAGTAGCCAGTGGTATTTGTGCATTTAGATTAGCTGTACAAACAAAAACGATAAACATTCGGCATATCCTCCGGTGCATGACATATTTTTTATTATGCAAAGTTAGTATATCCCCTCAAACCACAATACAAAGCCATATCAGGTCTGGTTGCGTTCAGAGTCGAAAAAAAATGAAAAGAGGCCAACGCTAAATAGGTTGACCTCTTTTAGGACTATTCAACTAATATACCTGTATTATTGCTTTTGCAGAATTAAAACATTGGTTCCAAAATTT
>CALRUV010000064.1:0-15898 GCA_943371455.1 Chitinophaga pinensis
TTCAGCGTTTCTGCATCGGTAATTCTTCTGCCATCTATCATCTGCTGTTCTATACCCAATTGTGCCGCCATTTTAGTAGCAAGTTTCCCGCCGCCATGCACTAATATTTTATTCCCCTCAACTGCAGCAAAAATTTGAAGAAATGCAGAAAGCTTGGCTTCATCGTCTATAATATTTCCGCCGATCTTTATTACATAGAGGGTCACTTTCCTTTCGGGTAAAAGTGATTCATTCGTAATAATATTTTGTGCAGATGGATTCATGGATGGGTTTTAAAATATGTTGCTATCAAGTGTTTCTGTTCTGCAAGATCTCTGACAATACAGCTTGAGCTGCCCATACCCTGTTTCCTGCCTGTTGTGTTACCAGACTATGATTGCTATCCAATACTTCGTCGCTCAATTCTACATTTCTTCTAACGGGCAAACAGTGCATCACTTTGGCCTGATGGGTTGTTTTTAATTTCTCTTCTGTTAGCATCCACCCCGGATCATTCTCATATACTTTTCCATAATCGGTATAAGTACTCCAGTTTTTTACGTATACAAAATCTGCGTCTTTTAATGCATCATCCTGGTTGTGGGTAATGGTAGCCCCTTTGGTAAATTGTTCAGAAAGTTCGTAATCTTCCGGATGCGTGATAACAAAATCAGCTTCACCCCAGGCATTAACCCATTGGGCAAAACTATTAGCCACACATTGTGGAAGGGGTTTAATATGTGGCGCCCAAGTCAATACTATTTTAGGCTTACGGCCAGAGATAATTGTATTTTGTAGTAAACTTTCTTTAATAGTAATAATATCAGTAAGCGATTGCAGAGGGTGCAGTGTAGAACTTTCCAGGCTAACAACCGGTACACCTGCATATTTGATAAACTGATTGATGAACATTTCGCTATAATCATCCTCCCTGTTTTTGAGCGAAGGAAATGTACGCATACAAAGTATATCAAAATATTTTCCCAATATAGGTGCTGCATCCTTAACATGTTCTACAGAATTTCCGCTCATGATAGCCCCTTCTTCAAACTCGAGGGCCCATCCTTCTTTGTCAACATTAAAAACAATCGCTTCCATACCCAGATTCTTTGCAGCGATCTGTGTACTTAACCTTGTACGCAAACTTGGATTTAAGAATAACAGTCCTATTCGCTTATCAGCACCCAGGTTTCTACTGGCAAAGGAATCTGCCTTGTAAGCCAATGCTTTTGCCACCAGCGCATTGATATCAACTACATCGTGAACGGAAATAAACTGTTTCATGATACAGACACCTAAAAGTGTGTTTATGTTAAATAAAGATTGACCTTCTTATGATTTATGCCTTCTTTGCTTCCTGCAATTCTTCTATAGCTTCATCTAACGATTCCAGGAAATCATCTATCTGTCTTTTGCTTAATGCCAATGAAGGTAATAACCTGATCACATTGGGTTTCGCTTCTCCCGTAAATATTTTGAAATCGAACAACAATTTTTTCTTCAGATCTTTTAACTCTTCTGGCACATCAAACCCAATCATCAGGCCTCTTCCACGTACATTGTTGATGTAGGGATTGGCTTTTAGTTTTTCTATCAGGTAATCACCGTTCTCTTTCGCATGGGCGATCAGGTTTTCTTCCGTCATGATCTCTAAAACTGCCAGTGCAGCAGCACAGGCCAACTGGTTGCCGCCGAATGTAGTTCCCAACATCCCATGTTTAGGTTTAAGATGGGGTGCGATCAGGATTCCTGCCACCGGAAAACCATTACCCATCCCTTTTGCCATCGAATAAATATCTGCGGGAACACCTGCAAAATCGTGTGCAAAAAATTGACCGGTTCTTCCATAACCACATTGCACACTATCTGCAATATAAACAGCACCATATTCATCGCACAGGTTCCTGATCAATTGCAAGAAACTATCATCAGCTACATTAATGCCCCCAACTCCCTGTATACCTTCAATAATTACCGAAGAGATCTGGTTTCCATTTTCATGAAAACATTGTTGCAAGGCATCTGCATCATTGAATGGAAGAAAAATAATATTATCCGTTTCATTGACAGGTGCCAGAATAGCCGGATTATCTGTTGCTGCTACTGCCAAAGATGTTCTGCCATGAAAAGATTTGGAGAATGCAATTATTTTTTTTCTGCCATTATAAAAAGAAGCCAGTTTTAACGCATTCTCATTTGCTTCTGCGCCACTATTACATAAAAATAACTGGTAGTCTTCTTTGCCACTGATTTTACCAAGCAGTATTGCCAATTCCTGCTGAATAGGTATAACCACTGAATTAGAATAAAATGCAATTTTCTCCAGCTGGTCCTCTATTCTTTTTACCCAATGCGGATGGGTATGCCCAACACTGATCACTGCATGTCCGCCGTACATATCCAGGTATTGCACACCTTCTGCATCCCATACATAAGAGCCCTTAGCACTGGTGATAGCTATATTATTGAGCGGATATACATCGAATAATTTCATACGCTTTTACAGAACGGTTTTATATGCATCAAGGAAAAATAGTATTATTTAAAAATGATCAGTCAGATTTTACAGTTACCACTAAAAGTAATTAGCCTTCAGTTTCAGTCCGGCATTTTCTTCTAAACCAAACATCAGGTTCATATTCTGAACTGCCTGACCGCAAGCTCCCTTTAATAAATTATCGATCGCTGAATGCACAACTATTTTACTGCCTTGCTTTTCTATATGAATAAAACATTTATTGGTATTCACTACTTGTTTAAGATCAATCATGCTGTTGTGAACAATTGTGAAGGGTTGATCCATGTAATAATTATTGTATAAGAGTTTTACTTCCTCTAAGGGCAACCCACAATCAATGATAGAACTTACATAAATACCCCTGGTAAAATCTCCCCGCCAGGGCACAAAGTTTACGGCCATGCCATCGTTGCCCTGCAATTGTTGCAGGCTTTGCTCAATTTCATGGATATGCTGGTGCTGTAATGATTTATATGCCTGAATATTATTAGCACGCCAGCTAAAATGTGAAGTAGTACTTAAACCCTGTCCAGCTCCGGTAGATCCTGTAATGCCCGTTGTATATACATCTCCTAAGATACCAGCCTTTGCCAATGGCAATAAACCCAATTGAATGGCTGTTGCAAAGCAGCCCGGGTTGGCAATATTTTTTGCATTTTTAATGCCTTCTTTATTCAATTCGGGTAACCCGTATACAAATGACCGATCATTAATTGATGCATTAGCCTTTAGTCTAAAGTCCTGTGAGAGATCAATAATATTAATATGCTTATCAATTGTATGTGCCTGTAAAAATTTGATGGCATCACCATGCCCAACGCATAAAATCAATAGGTCAATCTCATTGTTTAATTCGCCGGTAAATAGCAAATCAGCTTCGCCAGCAAGATCTGTATGAATATGGCTTAGCTTATTACCAGCATTACTGGTACTATGCACAAATGAAATAGTAGCGAAGGGGTGATTGAGTAATAGACGAATCATTTCTCCTCCCGTATAACCTGCACTACCAATAATGCCTATACGGATGGGGGTTTTGATGTTATTTACTGTATTTGCAGAAAGTATATTTTCCATTTTTACCTTTAAATTCCCTTTGAATAACTAGGGGGTATTTGATTCTTTGATATGATGATAGATAGCTGTTTGGTTTCCAAATATTTTAGAAAACCCGCGTACATCATTGCCTGACCAGCCAGTATTCATCTCACCATATTTTCCAAATTTGCTGCTCATCAAATCAAATTTTGAATCAATACCGATAACTTGAAAACGATAAGGCATCAATTGTACAAAAACATCACCTGTAACATTTTCTTGCGAGTTGGTAAGATACGCCTCAATATCACGCATAACAGGATCCATAATCTGACCCTCATGTAACCAATTGCCGTAAAACTGCGCCAGTTGGTCTTTCCAGCCTAATTGCCATTTGGTTAATACATGTTTTTCCAAAGCATGGTGTGCTTTTAAAATAACCATTGGTGCAGCAGCTTCAAATCCAACACGACCCTTTATGCCTATGATGGTATCGCCTACATGTATATCTCTGCCCAATCCATAGGCACCCGCAATGGTTTGTAAATATTGAATGGCTTCTGAAGGGTGAGCGAATGTTTGATCATTGATGGCAGTTAGTTCTCCCTTTTCAAAATGTAAGCAAACTTCTTCTTCGCCATGTTTGGTAACCTGTGTAGGCCAGGCTTCTTCAGGTAAAATACCTTTTGATTGCAATGTTTCTTTACCACCCACACTGGTACCCCATAATCCTTTATTGATGGAGTATGCCGCTTTTTCAAAATTCATGGCAACTCCTTTTGATTTCAGGTAATTGATCTCATCCTCCCTGCTCAATTGCATATCGCGAATGGGTGTAATAATTTCAACACCCGGTATCATGATATTAAAGATCATGTCAAAGCGAACCTGGTCATTGCCTGCGCCCGTGCTACCATGCACTACGGCAGTAGCATTCATTTTTTTAACATGTGCTGCAATATGCAATGCCTGACTCAATCTTTCTGCACTAACACTTAATGGGTAAGTATTGTTTTTTAATACATTGCCGTAAATAAGGTATTTGATAATGGAATCGTAGTAAGAAGTAACTGCGTTTACGGTTGTGTGAGAAATAACGCCAAGGGAATAAGCATGCTTTTCAATTTTTTGCAATTCTTCCTCGGTGAACCCGCCCGTATTTACAATAACACTATGTACATCGTATCCTTTCTCGTCTGTAAGGTATTTTACACAATAGGTAGTGTCTAAGCCTCCGCTAAAACCCAATACCACAGACTTTCTGCTGGTATTGTCGTCTGTTTGATTAACTGTTTGCATGACAAAAATTTTCTACAAGTTTTATAAAATCCTGTACTTATAAGTTGAATAAGGAATGGAAAAACGAAAACCTTTTGGATACGATACCACCAACACCTACGATCTCTTTTTTTCTGAACCAGCTCAGTAATTTACTTTGTTTGATCTTCATAAATCTTTCATAGAGCTTAGAATTCTGTTTGAATTCTTCAGAAGTTTCCTGAGGCTCAAAATGATCAGCAGGATCATAGAGCATGGCAGTGCACATACAATTCTTTCTGTCCTTGCTCATTAGAATATCATAATTCACACAACTCTTACAGCCAGCCCAAAACTCTTCATCATCTGTAAGTTCGCTATAGGTAACAGGCTCGTAACCCAGGTCGCTATTGATTTTCATCACTGCCAGTCCTGTTGTTAACCCAAATATTTTTGCTTCGGGATATTTCTTTCTCGACAAGTTAAAGATGGTTTGCTTGATTGTTTTGGCAGTGCCGCTTTTTCTAAAAGCTGGAGCTACAATTAAGCCACTATTTGCCACAAATGATTCATGCCCCCATACTTCAATATAGCAGAATCCTACCCAGGTGCCATCCTGAAGAACAGCTATCACAGCCTTGCCTTCTTCCATTTTTTTGGCTACATATTCCGGGCTACGTTTAGCAATACCTGTTCCACGCGCCTTGGCCGATGACTCCATTTCGTCTGTTATGGTTTGTGCGTAATGGCTATCGTCACCATTCGCTACACGAACAATAATGTTATTTTCCAACTTGTAAAGAGTTAATAGATTGAAAGAGAAAACACCTTTGTGTTTTATATCAGTTCCGGGAGAAGTTTCACTGATAGGGGCAAGTGCCAGTTGCTCGTCCTATCAGCAACCACGTCGGGGTCGCGGGAGAGTCGGACTAAAAGGACTAGAGATTACCTCAATTGAAGTACCTGTAGCCCTTGATGAATTGATATGTAAGAATACTTTTTTCACAAATACGAATAGATAATATCTAAAGTCTCGTGTAAAAGTATGATAGTTTGCTATAAAGAGGGCAAATTTTTTTGTAAATCTTAGGTTAAGGTTTACAAAAAAAGGCCGTTCAGGATTTACTCCGAACGGCTTCGATTGAATTGACTACTCCTGCAGAACATTAAACAGCTATGCCATTTCTGCAAAAAAATTATACTTGTTTAGTTATTTCTACGGCCTCCGGAAAAATTTCCGCCACCCATTCCACCCATCATCATTCCAGGCATACCTCTTTGTCCCTGTCCTTGTCCGCCAAACATTCCTGGCATTCTCTGACCCTGACCTGCAAAATTTCTCAGGTTATAAGTGAAAGTGAGCAGGAAGTAACGGGTTAATGTGTTGGTTCTGGTATCTGTTATCTGATTAGATGTAACCGTTCTGGTAACACTAACATTCTGGTTTAATAAGTCGAAACAACTTAAACGGATCTCACCGGCTTTATTTTTAAATAATGTTTTGGCAATAGAAGGAGACCATAAAGGCACGCTGGCATTATATCCTGCAGACCTGTTCCCATTATAGGTATAATCAAATTCACTGGAAATGATCAGTCCTTTTGTATTAAAATATGTTATTTCTGCAGAAGCTACATGCGTAAAATAATTTAGGTTCTGACTACTCTGCAAAGAGTTACGTGCAATATTATAGGTTGTTGAAGCACTCAGGTTAACGTCGAAACCTGCACTCAGGTTGGTTGTCCACTTAATGGTTTCAGCAAGACTCGTATTATACGTAAAGTTAGCCTGGTTATTGAGCAAGGACTGGTTTTGAGAATAATTTACGTTTGTTTGAAAATTCAAATTCGATTTAGGCTTCTTAAGCGGGAACCCATAGTTAAAGTAACCGGAAATATTATAAGTGCCACCGAGGTTTACATAGGAAGTTGTTCTTCCACCATTAGGCGTTTGAATAATTGAATTCTGAATGTCGTTTGAAGTAACAGAAGCATTAATGGTTGCAAAAATGATTCTTTGCGTGAATGGATCAAAGCTCGTATATAATAAACGCAGACTATTGCTAAACTGTGGTTTCAAATTAGGATTACCAATCTGGAAATTGATAGAGTCTGATGTTGTAACAATTGGCTGTAACTGGTTGGTACTGGGCTGACTGGTTCTTCCGTTATAAAAAATACGCAGACTTTTTGTTCGGGTATAATTATAAGTGAAATTAGCCGATGGCGTAAGGTTTAGAAAACTTCTGGTTACAATTACATTTTTAGTAGTGTTATTACTATTCAGATCTGTAAACTGTAATCCCGATCCGATACTTAAATTATATTTAGTAGCCTGAATACGCCAGCTCACATTTGCAGTATTGGAAGTAGATATGAACTTATAGGAGTTACTAAATAAGCTATCGAATTTTGAAAATTTTCCGCCGGCATTATCGTAGCGAAATGTATTGTTGCTATTGTTGCTGTTGGTATAAGAATAGGTGTACCTGAATTCCAAAACCTGGTTTTTGGATAATGGTTCAGTGTAAGAAAAAGTTGGACTAACCGTTATGGATCTTGATGTATCCCTGTAATACTGATTAATAGTATCGGTTTTAACGACAGGCTTATAGAAAGAGTTTACTGAATAATTATACCCATCCCCAATATTGTCATTAGCCGAAAAGGTAAAATCTAAAGAAGCTGTTCGAAATTTTTTCGCAAAGCGATGTCTTAGTTGCAGATTAGCTCCATTGATGCTATACCCGCTATTGAAACCATTGGTTCTGGATACAGATTGGTTGATCAATGTATTCTTTACACCCCCAGTTGTGATATTGGAAGATGTAGAATTGGGTGTGCTGTTTTGAAAAGTTATGTTTGGTCGGAAGATCAGGGTATTACTGGAATCAAATCTGTCTTCAAAATTAAAATTGAAACGATGGTTTTCATTTCTCTGTATAGAAGAGGAATTCTTATCATTATAAGCAGAGGAGTCCTTGGTTACCAGGTTTTGTGTATAACTGGTTTGGTCTGTAGCATTATGCAGATTATTATAGGAATAACTACCATATGCATCCACTTTTTGGCTCCAGGCATCGCGGTAATTCAATCCTGCGCTCCAGGTAGTAGTAATACCATTGCTAGATCCACCGCCACCACCAAAACCGCCACCACCTTGTCCGCCTCCGCCGCCACCACCACGACCGCCCCCCAGATTTTGTTGGGTAAAGTTTTGCTTATTTATATTATTGGCTTCTCCTACAAAGGATATTTGTTCATTGCCATTAAAACGATTCACACTGATATTTTCGTTGTAAGTACCAGCAGTGCCTGCACTAGCCACTGCTCTTCCAAAATAGCCCTTACGCTTATCTTTCTTTGTAGTGATATTAATAGTTTTTACACGGTTCCCATCATCAAAACCGGTGAATTTGCTTTGATCACTGAGGTCATCAAAAACCTGGATCTTGTCAATTACATCCGGAGGCAGGTTACGGGTGGCCAGTTTCGGGTCATCTCCAAAAAATCGCTTTCCATCAACCAAAACCCTTTGTACCGCTTCACCCTGCGATTTTACCGATCCGTCTTTAGCTACTTCCATTCCGGGAATCTTCTTCAAAAGGTCTTCTGCAACTGCATTTGGTTTTGTTTTAAAGCTGGAGGCATTGATTTCCATGGTATCCTTCTTCATCTGAATGGATGACTGTGTAACAGTAACATTACCCAGGTCATTAGCAGCAGTTTTCAGGTAAATATTTCCCAAATCAACGCTGGCATTGGATTGAGAAAAAGTGATTTTGCGGGAATAGGGTTCATATCCCTGAAATTTGATAGATACAATCATCTGTCCAAAAGAAATATTCAACAGAGAAAATGTTCCATCAGGTCGGGCAAGTCCAAATACTTCCAATGAAGAATCCCTTGCATCTAAAACTGTAATGGAAGCATCTTTTAAAGATTGCTTATTCAGCGTATCCAATAATTTTCCTTTAATGGAACCTGCTGTTTGGGCAGATGCTGAAAAAACGATCAACAAGCCTGCCAGTATGGTAAAAATTTTGTGCATAATCTTGGTATAAGGGAAACCTAAAAATAAGTATGTGTCTTTTAGCAATCTATATTGTTAAAGATTAACGGAAAACTACCATGATAATTGGGTATGGTATCGTTAAAATCGGTGAAAACTAAGGCAATATAGGTAGGACAAAATGCCTGCATTGATTCACCCCGAATGGGCAGGGATTCACCGAAAATTTACTATGTTCAGTTGAAAATCTATTAGAATCGCAAAAATATAGATTCCTCAAAATTTCAGCTATTTTAACAACAATTGGCTTTTATCTGTCTGTTCAAATTTGTACTCTTGGTTTTTGGTGTTATTTTTGAAAACCTGTTCATCCTCAAAAATTATACAAATATGAGATCAAATCGATTCGCATCTGTTTTATTCTTTGCCGGCATTTTATTTTTTGCTGCTTGCAATAATGAACCAGTAAAAACGGAAGAAAAAGAGACTGTAACAACAGATACAACAGCTAAAACAGCAGAATCTTCGCCTGCGTTTGATCATTTATTGGTTGATAACAAAAAGGATCCCAGTTGTGGCATGCCGGTAACTGCCGGTATTTCTGATACCTCACATTACAAGGACAAGGTTCTTGGGTTTTGTTCAAAAGAATGTAAGGAATCCTTTCTACAGAATCCGGAGGCGAATTTGGCGGCTGCAGAAATGAAATAGGTCAAAAAAAAATTTAAAAGCGCTCTTGCTCATTATACTCAAAAAAATAAAATATGAAAAAATTACTGTTGTTACTGATGATGGCTTTGCCATTTGCTTTGATTGCCCAGGAAAAAACTGATTGGAAAGAAATGAAAAATTTTCATGGACTGATGAGTTCTAGTTTTCATCCGGCTGAAGAAGGCAACCTGAAGCCATTGAAAGAAAAGGCGGAAAGTTTGTTAAATGCTGCCAAAGAGTGGAAAGCATCCACTATTCCAGCAGGATACAAACCAAAAGAAACCAGTGAAACACTTGCCCAACTGGTGAAGCAATTAAACGAAGTAAACAAGGCTGTAAAAGCAAAAAAAGATGATGCTTCTTTAACAAAAATGATCACAGAAGCGCATGATATATTTCACAATGTTGCGGAGAAATGTAAAACAGGTGAATAAAATATCAAACTAATTTCATTAAGCCTCTTCATTTTGGAGAGGCTTTTTTGTTGCCACAGATTGCACAGATTTACGCAGAAACTTAACTGTGATAATCTGTGTAATCTGTGGCAAATACTAACTGAATAGGTATTCCACATCTTCCTTCGTCAAACTCTTCACAAATCCTTCATCGTCTGTTATCAAGTCTTTGGCCAGGTTACGTTTACGTTCCTGCAATTTTAAGATCTTGTCTTCTACCGTATCGGTACAGATCATGCGGTAAGCAAATATGTTTTTTGTTTGACCAATACGATGCGTTCTGTCGATAGCTTGTTGTTCAACAGCAGGGTTCCACCAGGGGTCTACGATATATACATAATCTGCTGCGGTCAGGTTTAGACCTACACCTCCTGCCTTTAATGAAATCAGAAATACCCTGCAGTTCTCATCATTCTGAAAACGGGTGATTGCTTTTTCTCTTTCCTGAACCGTACTACTGCCATCAAAATATTCATAATCAACGCCCAGTTCTTTCATCTTTTCTTTTATCAAAGCTAGCATTCCTAAAAACTGGGAGAATACCAGGGCCTTATGGTTGCTGATGTTTTCAGTGATCTCTCTGCCAATTTCTTCCAGCTTAACAGATACATTGGGGAAACGCTCATCTTCTTTAACTATAGCAGGACTATCACAGATCTGCCGCAATTTCATCAAGCCTTGCAAGATGGTCAACTGTGATTTCTGGATACCCTGATTTTCTACAACACCTAAAATTTTATCACGGTAATCATTTCTATAGGCTTCATAAATTTTTCGCTGTTCATCCCCCATTTCGCAGAACAAAACCATTTCCTGTTTTTCGGGCAGGTCTTTGGCTACCTGTTCTTTTGTTCTTCTGAGAATGAATGGATAAAGCAGTTTACGCAAATGATCTTTCTGTTCTTTTTCTCCAAACTTATCAATGGGCACTGAAAATTCCTGCTTGAAAAATTCTACACTGCCCAGCATTCCCGGATTAAGGAAGTTCATTTGTGCAAATATGTCGAAAGTGTTATTTTGTAAAGGAGTACCACTTAAACACAAGCGGTTCTTTGCTCTTAGCAATCCTGCGGCTTTGGTTACTTTACTACCCGGATTTTTGATGGCCTGACTTTCATCCAATACTACATAATCGAAACTTACTTCAACAAATTGTTTGATATCACTTCTCAATGTTCCATAAGTTGTGATGATCACATCAAAATCGCTGCTATCCAGTGCTTCACGTGAACGATTGCCTCCGTGATGGATGGAAAAAGTTAGGGCAGGTGTAAATTTAGTAATTTCATTTTGCCAGTTAAACATCAGTGTTGTTGGACAAACAACCAGTGCTTTTAATTTACCATTCTCTTCTTTCAGGTGATGCAGGAAACTCAATGCCTGTATGGTTTTACCCAAACCCATATCATCTGCCAAAATACCGCCCCACTGTACTTCTCGCAAATAATTCAACCATTGAAAACCACTTTCCTGGTATGGACGAAGGATGGCTTTCAAGTGTGCCGGCGCATCTATGGGTTTTATAGAGTGATTGGTTTTAAGGTTTTCATACTTTTCTTCCAGCTTAAAAAATAATTCTTCTTCATCCCGCTGGAGGTATAATTCTTCAATTACACTGAAATGGTATTTACTCAACTTCATGTTACCCTGCTTACCATCACCCACCCTAAATAAAAGGGAATATTTCTTTATCCATTCTTCCGGTAAAATACCCAGTGTGCCATCATCCAGTTGCACAAATTGCTGTTTATTGCCCAAAGCTTTCTTAACTTCTTCTACCGTAACTTTTTGTTCACCGAACAAAATCTCCACTTTTGCATCAAACCAATCGGTGTTGCTGCTGATAAAAATTTTAGTGGTTGGTTTAGCAGTGTTAAAGCGGAAATTTTTCAATGCCTCAAATCCAAAAACAGGAATATTCATTTCCTTAACAGCATCAACAAATAAGAAAAACCAATTATTTCTTAATACATCTGCACCTTTCAGGGCCAATACATTGCCATCGACAGGCCGAATAAAAGCCGAATGCAATGATTCAACTTTTAGCACAAATTCATTTTCTATTTCCCTGTTTCTGTGAATTATTAATAGTTTATCTGCAAGTGGCAATATAATTTTATCTTTATCCGTGGTTTTTACATCATAGCCATGGTAACTGAATAAAGGTTGAAACAACAGGTAGTCGCCTTTTTCTTTCAGCATGATCTTCACTTCAGGCTTCATTTCCCTAACTTCTTCTTTCAGTACATTGGTAAAATGCACAGCATATTCTTTGGACAGAGGCAGGATAAATTTTTGTAACTGAGCTGCCCAATCTTCGGTACTTATTTGAATCTTACCAGAAGGCAGAAATTTCTCTACCAGCATGATATCTTCAGAACGTTGCCAGGTATAAAATTGGTTATGGTATTGAAATAATAAAGCAGATTCACTTTCATTTTCCGCAATATTCAAGTCTGCCAATGGCAGTTTTACCCTGCAGTCAACTTCATATACACCATTGTTATAACTTATTTCAAGCTCTGGACTGATAAAGGGTTCCATTAATTCTGCCTGAATTAAATTGGCAGTAGTAAATGTTTTTCTGGCAGGCAGGTAAAAAACAAATTTGCTGGCAGCAAGATCGGTATAAAACTTTTTAAATTTTGGGTGTAGAAATTCATTGATGAGGTGCCTGGTTTCTTCCGGTAACTCATCATCATGTTGTTGTATGATATTCTCCCATATACCACTGAAGGGAGAATTTCTATTCAGGTATCTGCCTACTTCTGCAGGCATTAATTTACGTAATTGCTGCAACAACATTTTGTCATCTTCGCTAAAAACCTCCGTATTGATAAATTTGGCGAGATCCAATTTTACCGTTTTGGAAACATATTTTGTGAGATCTTCATCGGCTTCTCCCTGCACTGCTTCCAATTGTACATATGGATATTGTTGCTCATTGGCCGTAATCACAATACCCAGCTTTAATTGCATTTTTTCCTGTTCAGGCTCAG
The DNA here is from genome assembly GCA_943371455.1 of Chitinophaga pinensis. Classification (GTDB taxonomy): domain Bacteria; phylum Bacteroidota; class Bacteroidia; order Chitinophagales; family Chitinophagaceae; genus Sediminibacterium; species Sediminibacterium pinensis_J. The sequence goes on from CALRUV010000064.1 coordinate 12,969, forward strand.
GACTAAGATTTGATTTAACAAATTCTTCCGTTTCAGGCCTTGGCCTAAGATCTGCTGCTGGATTGAGTGATACTCTTTTTATAGAAATATCTAATACCCTTAGAAAGGGTTTGCCATCTGTATAAGTGAATTCGAATTTCCCTTTCAGGTCATCACTTAAACTATAGCCATACAATGCCAGTAATTTATTTTTCTCTTTATCCCAATTACGGATACTATCAAAATAGTTAGGCCCATAATTATGCAACAATTGTAATAACACTATATTCTTATGCAGGCATAATGGGTGTTCTGTATCACTCTGACAGGTGCAACTGGTATCAAAATTTCTTTCGTCATTTTTCTGAATCACGATCTTATATGATTCTCCTTCATATTCCATTTCTGCTGAAACCCTTTCATCTTTAGCGAGAAGTATATTACTTCTGGTGCTTCGTAAATAATTTTGAGCAGACTCAAAATTATCCTGCGTAGAAAGCATCCTGATCAATTTCAATTCCAGTTGCTTCATTTTTACAACGGTATGTCGCTGATCATAAACCGTTTCTTTATCACCCAGCAGGTTTTTATCCAGCATGTCCTGCAAATGAAAAAGTGCGCCTGCTTTGTGGCGACAAATCTCAGATAAATTATAAGGGCAGCTGCAACGTAGTGATAATGTTTTGGGATCTTTGAATTGATTGATATGCACTTTATAAAATGTAGCATACCCATCATCCTTTACACGAAAAATAACAGAAGCCATTAAATCGTCGTATTCAACCAATTCTACATTACCCAATGCATGGATCTTCTTACCACGACGAATAACTTCCTCCGTTCCGCTATTGTATATGTGTTTAACCAGATAAGGTAAAGCCATGTGGAGTTTGGAGTTTGGAGTTTGGAGTCTGGAGTTGCTTTAAGAGGCTGATAAAATCTAACTTCAGACTCCAAACTTCTAACTCTCGACTTACCAAAAGGGCAATTTGCAAAAGTAAAGGAAAGCAAACGTCTTTGCTAAGGGAAATGAAGAAAAAACAAAAAAACAATCTGGAAGGAGTCTGCAATGAAGATTTATAAGAATTTCTTAACCCAGTATTGCAAAATTGTAACATTTTAGACCAGATATGCTACACTATTAAATCCCCTTCATGGTATCGGGGAAGGATATTGGCCTGATCAGGTGTTACACAGTATTCCAGGTCTTTTTCAAGCCCAAAAGCAGCAAGCCTGTGCCAGTGTGTCGTTTTACGAATGAAGCTGAACATATCATTTTGGTGAAGGCTATACATGTGGGAAGCCATCAGGCTGCTATCACAATGTATGGTAAAATGCTCTTTGATTCTGTTAACCACTGCACCTGCAAACAGTGCATCTTCCATATTGAATCTGTCCTTCCAGGCAGAGCAGCCTAAAATTACGTTTTTCTGTTGCTTTACAAGGTAATCACACACAGCAGATAAATTTGGGAAGGACCCTGTGATTACTTCAGATGCTCCATTTTGCAAGGCCATATGCAATAACCTTGTGCCATTGGTTGTAGTAAGCACCAATGTTTTGCCCTCTATAAATGAACGAGGATATTCTGCAGGTGAATTGCCATAGGCAAGGCCTTCGATCACTTTACCATCGCGCTCTCCGGCTGTGATGCCATTTGTTTGATTTCCGATGGCAATACATTGATCAACGGAGTCAACCGGAATCACCCTTGCTGCGCCATTATACAAAGCCGTAGCGATGGTTGAAGTTGCCCTAAAAACATCAATGATTACCACTACACTATTGGAAATATCATAAATGTCTAGTAATCGTGGAGATACAACTGTATGCAGCTGGGGCTTTTTGCTCATAAGTTGCAAAGATAATAAGGAAAGAATATCGAACAGATGAATGTCGAATATCGAATGTCGAAGTTGTAAAAAAAATAATACTTCAACATTCGACATTCATCTGTTCGATATTCGATATTTTTAAGCTTTTTTCGTCAATATCAACAGTTCATTTGCCTGCACTTCCGTAACAAAGCGTTTTACTCCTTGTTTATCGGTGTAATTCTTGTTAACTAGTTTGCCTTCAATGGCTACTTCGGTTCCTTTTACCAGGTACTTTTCGGCAATTTCTGCCAGTTTGCCCCATGCGATAACAGTATGCCATTGGGTGTCTGTTACTCTTTCGCCTTTGGCATTTTTGTAGGTTTCGTTGGTGGCAACATTTAGGTGAGCTACTTTTTTGCCCTCGCCAATTGTTTTTACTTCAGGTGCCTGGCCCAGGTTTCCAATGAGCTGCACTTTGTTTTTGATCGCGTTCATAACGGTTCAGTTTTAAATGTTTAATTGAATACTGGCAGATCTCTTACTGCCGTTAACGAAACAAATATGAACCTGATAGGAATTTTTAGTTGTTGAATAACCATTTACTTTCGGATGTAAGTGTTTGTAAACGTTTGAGAGATCAAATATTTTGGATGACCTATTTAACACTTATCATTCCTCAGGTTGCCTATTTTTATTCTGTATTAGAAGATATTAAAAATGTTAAGACTGGTAAAAAGACATATCTACGCTTTCTTTGGCTGTATCACAATGCTTCTCTTGATCATCCTGTTATATTATGTGTTTGTTCCAAAAAAATATTCAATATCAGAGACACCTAAAAGATTGGGAACAAAATACTGGCAACTGCCAACAGGTTCCAGAATCGCTTACACTTACTTGCCATCAAATAAGACTGATAAAAACATTCCGATCATTTATCTGCATGGCGGACCGGGTGGCCATATCAGTGACAGGATCATAAAAGTATTCAATGGTTTGCAAAATGAGGGTCACGATGTATATTTTTATGACCAGATCGGAAGTGGTCTTTCCGGTAGATTGGAGCAAATTGAAGAGTATACTGTGAGAAGACATATCAATGATCTTTCTTCCATTATTCAAATGATCGGTGCC